>NZ_VMHF01000001.1:0-16337 GCF_007559355.1 Allobacillus sp. SKP2-8
TTTCTTTGCCTTATGATAATTGCATAGTTCTAAGATTTTCTTTGCAATTCTCTCTACTTTTATTTTGCACTATACACGATTGCTGAAAGTCCTCCTAAACTATAGCCCCCTATAGTTAAACAATATTTTTAAGCCAAGTTACTATACGAAGAAATTGAGATGGTTCAAACCAAGTTATTAAAAACAAGATAATAAAGAAGGAAACAAGTGATATAAATTTCATTCTACCTATTTCGTTTTTAAAAATGGCAATAAAACTAAATATAGCCCCCAACAATATGAAAATAGCTCCTATAAAAACAATAAGTTCAGAATAACCCTTTAAAATCCAATTTAATGCAAAGAAAAGTAACCCTAATACTATGAAAGTTATTGACCACACACTCCTTGATTTCAACCTAAATCCCCCAAATTAGACCTTATTAAACTCGACTGACCCGTTAGTTCAATAAGCCTTACTCCATTTAATGACCCGTTTGTTGAATATCACATTAGTTACACTTGTGTGTTGTATAAAAACAGGGTGATTCGTAGTCCAGTATAAAAAGAGCTAAATCTTAGTTGATTTAGCTCTTTTTACCAATACCATTTAATGATTTTTTATAACAACTTGCTCTACATTCAAATTTTTTCTGAGAGCAGCGTTATGGTAGATGATGTCTGCAATATCTTCAGGATCCATTAGACCTGAAGTCACAGACTCATCTAAGATACCGTCCCAGAATTCTGTAGCCATTCCGCCCATATAAGCGCCGAATACGTGAATGTTTGTATCTTTTAGTTCAACGAGTAGACTTTCATGAAATCCGCGCATACCAAATTTACTTGCACAGTAAACTGCCTCGGTCTCTTTTCCTTCTAATCCAGCTGTAGAGACGATATTTAAAATACTGCCGTTATTATTTTCTTTCATGTCAGCGAGTACTTCTTGTGTACAGAAAATCGTCCCTTTTAAGTTAGTGTCGATCATTTGGTGGATAGCATCTTCAGTTATATTTTCAGCTAAATCAAAAACACCAACGCCCGCATTGTTAACAAGAACATTTACGGAACCAAGGTTCTCTTTTATATTAGCGAAGACATTCGCTACCTCTTTTTTAGACGAAACATCTACAGAGAAAATTGAATAACTTTCATTCGGTAATGTCTTCGCAGTATTTTCCAACTTATCTTCAGTTCTTCCTAGTAAACAAACATGAAATCCATCGTTCGAATATTTTCTTGCTAAGGATGCACCTAAGCCGCTTCCTGCACCTGTAATTACAGCAACATTATTATTCAAGACTTAATCAATCCTTTCTAACCTAAGTATTGAACGTTAATTAATTCTATCACAGGCTATTAGTATAATGAAAATGAAATATATATTAAGTGAACTCAACTGAATAACTTTGAAACATTTCTTCGATAATTTTGTGATAGGGGTAATTGGCTATTGGTAAACCAAATTACCGGTAACCTTGAAAGGAACTATGATGAAAACCATTCATAGGACTAATCTGATCAATCCTAAATCCTTTCAGTTAATTTGATGTGCAGAACGGGTACTTCTATCTATATGTACGTAGAGATGAGGTGTATGGAATGAGAGCGAGTAACGAAAAAATTATTATTATTGATTTTGGAAGTTCATTGAACAAAGTAATGACAAGGAAAATCAGAGAGTTAAATGTTTATTCTGAACTCGTTTCGCCGACAATCACTGCAGAAGAAGTAAAGAATATGAGACCAAATGGTATTATTTTTGGTGCAAGCCCTGATAGTGTTTACACGAACCGTTCACCAAAACCAGATCCGAAAATATTTGATCTGAATGTACCTATGTTGGGGGTATGTTATGGCCTGCAGGTAATCACACAGTTTTACGGTGGAATGGTTGATGATACAAAACAAAATGAGTTTGGTATTGTCGAAATCGAGGTAGATTCCCGAAGCAAATTATTTAATGGCTTACCTGCCTATAACACGGTTCATATGAGTCATGGCGACCGCGTGAAAAAAGCACCAGCAGGTTTTTCGGTTCTTGCCCATTCGCCAGGTTGTCCAATCGCTGCAATTAGCTCGGAGAAAGAGCATATTTATGGAATTCAATTCCATCCCGAAATGGAAGCGACTAAAAATGGCGATGATCTTTTACGAAATTTTTTATATGATATATGTCAATGCACCGGTCAATGGACGATGAAAAATTTTATGGATGAAAGTGTAGCTGAAATTCTAGAAACGATAAGAAAAGAAGAGGTCATCCTTCCCGTCAACGGAGACGTCAAATCAATCGTTTTAGCCGCACTTCTTCATAAAGCCATTGCAGACCAATTGGTTGTTCTATTCATTGATAATGGATTGTTGCGAAAGAATGAACCTGAAGAAACAACTAATGTATTAGCAGAAAGATTTGATATGAATATTATTACGTTAGATGAAAAGGATTCTTTCTTTGAAAATTTAAAAGAAGTTGAGATAAACGAGGAAAAAGAACTCGCCGTTCAAAATCAGTTGATTAACATCGTTCAACGAGAGGTTAGTCAGATGAAGACGATCAAGTGGTATGCTTCGAGCATACTATATAGTGATAAAGATGAAAAAAACAATCCATTCCATCAATCAAGTATGCTAGGGTTAAGCATGCTTAAGCCACTCCAATCGTTACACAGACAAGAAGTTGAAGAGCTCGGGAGAATCCTTAGGGTTCCAGATAATATTCTGGACAAGCAGTCGCTTTCATTCACTGGATTGGCAGGTAAAATAAAAGGTAAGGTTAATGAAGAACGCATCCAAGTTTTACGTGAAAGTGAAGCCATTTTAAAGTTTGAAGTTTTCCAAGCAGGTTTAGAAAACCAATTGGAACAGTTTTATACAGTTTTGTTACACCCTGAGTGGGATTTTAAGGGCGAAAAATGGTCATACCCTATATTGGTTAAAATGATCGAAAAAATAAATTCAACAAGAATGATGCGAGCGAAAATACCTGATGGTGTTTTAGATCGAATAGCTCGACGAATAAGTAATGAAGTTCCAAAAGTGTCAAATGTATATTATGACATAACGGTTGATCCAGCAATTGACACACAAAAAGCCGTTTCTGAAAGCCCGAACTTATAAAAGTCATCATATGTTGTTGGAATGCCTATAAGTGAAGATACCAATCCAAATTATAAAAGACGTGGAGGCGATCTTAGTCGATGAGCTCCACGTCATTTTGAAATTATATGAACTTGTAAAGTCTTTGACTGAGAGATTTTTTAATTCCTCTTTTTCCACCAATCTAATAGTACTTATGCATTCCAAATTAGCCTTTGTTGCAGCGTTTTTAATAACAGTTCTACAATAATTGCAAGTAACGTTACTGGAATAACTCCTTCCAAAATTAAGACCATATCGAAAGTTTTTACTCCGTTCACGACTAATACACCTAGACCACCAGCCCCAACAGTAGCTGCTAACGTTGTCGCGCTAATGTTTATTACAAGAGCTGTACGGATTCCACCTAAAATGACATTTAGAGCTAATGGAATCTTTACTTTTCTATAGACTTCTACCTCAGACATCCCCATACCTTTTGCGGCATCCACGATATCTTTCGGTACTTCTTCAATCCCAATGACAACGTTGTACACAATCGGCATTAATATATAAATGACAAGTGCGATAAGTGCACCTTTAATTCCATAGCCTAAAATAGGAACTGCAAGAGCGAGTAGAGCAGGGGATGGAAAGGCCTGACCTAAGTTGACTGTTTTTAATAAGAGTTCCTTAAATTCACGGCCGTAACTAGTCGTAATAAAAATACCGATCGACGTTCCAAGTACAATTGCAATCAAGCTTGATAATAAAACCATCCACAGATGTTCAAAAAAATAAACAGCTAGTAGTGTTCGGGATCCTTCTTCGTTTTTCGAGCTGAAAAATCTGTAGAGAACCTGTTCAAATCCCTTCGAGTAAATCACTATAACGGCTAAGACTATCGTGAGAAACGCTGCAACAATAAGGCCTTTTTTATTCACTTTCATGAACATCACTTCCAGCGATTTGTAATAAAGCATCCCAAGAAATACTGCCGTTACTAAGAGATACACGATCTTGTCCAGTCGTTAACATTTTTAATAGTACATCTCTCATCGTCGCATCTTTATGTAGTGGATTTTCATCTACCTCGATCGGTTCTGCATAATCCACTGCAGGTTTTCGTGACAAAATGGTCAAAATGCCTTCTTCTTTAAAGAAGTCTTTTACGAAATCATTTTTAGGGTGAAGAACGATGTTTTCTGGTGAATCAACTTGAACAATTTCTCCTTTATTCATGATACAAATACGGTCTGCAAGAAGCAGTGCCTCATCTGTATCATGAGTAACAAAGACAACGGTTTTTTTAAGTTTTCGTTGAATCTTTCTAAATTCTTTTTGTAATCTTAACCGATTGATCGGATCTACCGCTCCAAATGGTTCGTCCATTAGAAGAATAGCAGGGTCTGATGCCATCGCTCGTGCAACTCCAATACGTTGGGCCTCTCCGCCTGATAATTGTGCAGGCTTTTTATCTTTATAAGTCGAAGGCTCCAAGCCGACTAAAGTAAGCATGTCAGCGACTCGTTGGTCAATTGTATCTTCTTTCCACTTCAACAAACGGGGCACTGTTGCAATGTTTTTATGGACGTTCATATGCGGAAACAATCCAATATTTTGAATAACGTATCCAATCGTTTTTCTTAATTCCACACCTTTTAAGTCATCGATATTTTCACCATTGATCATGACAACTCCATCATTTCTTTCGATCATTTTATTGATCAGCCTTAATAGAGTTGATTTTCCGCAACCGGACGGTCCGAGTATGACTAAGAATTCAGAGGATTCGACGGTTAGTGAGAGGTCATTCACGGCAATAAAATCACCATATTTTTTTGTTACATGTTCGATGTTAATCATAGATCATACCCCCGATTATCTTTTCGATGGTTCGTAAAATATAGTCCAGCAGGATGGTGAAAAATACGATTGGAAGCACTCCTAACAAAATCAAGTCAGGTGAAGCTTCACCAAGACCGAGAAATACAAATGTTCCCAATCCACCGCCGCCGACTAGTCCAGCGAGCACAGCTCCTCCAATTGTTTGTATAAAAGCTATGCGTATACCTGTGAAAATGACCGGAAACGCTAATGGGAGCTCAATCTTTTGTAAAATTTGTCTGTTGCTCATTCCCATACCCGCTGCGGCTTCAATAACGTTTCGATCAACAGAATGAAAGCCGGTTAAC
This sequence comes from Allobacillus sp. SKP2-8, assembly GCF_007559355.1. NCBI lineage: Bacteria > Bacillati > Bacillota > Bacilli > Caryophanales > Bacillaceae > Allobacillus > Allobacillus sp. SKP2-8. The sequence goes on from NZ_VMHF01000001.1 coordinate 5,256, forward strand.
GTATTTCTACCAATAGGAAGCAAAGTGTATAGTGTTAGAGCAACATAAGCAGGGGCCCATCCTATGCCACTTACTCCTATTTGTTCAAAAAAAGGCAGATTTCCTAACCCTGCGAGTGGAACTAGCAACACACCGAAAAGAGCAAACGTTGGAATCGTCTCGATAATACTCAATGGAACCATAATTTTATCTTCTAATTTTTTTCTAGAATACGCTAAAATTCCTAGAGGAATCGCAATAATTGCACCAGTAATGACCGAAGCAAATGTAAGAAGTGCATGAATTCTTAGGTGATCATAAAATTGCTCTTTTTTAATTGCATATTCTTTTACTAATGAAAGGTGTGAGAATGCATCCGTATTCGTAAAGTAATAGAAAACACCCACAATACTCAATAATCCAATCCATTTAATATATGTATGATCTTTAATCCGTTCCGTATAAGTTGAATAAAGCATATAGATACAAAATATTTGCACATAAAAACCTGCCGAGAAACTTATACGCGCGGAAGATTCCCCATCAATCAACGCTTCAACATTGGAAAGTAATAACCAAAATAAAGAGATCAATAAACCTGTTGTTAATATAAAGATGATTTGGTTTTTATGCTTTAGTTCAACAAAAGAGATAACTATGAATACACCCCATACAAGAAAGAGTGTTATACCTATATTTCCGAAAATATCGAAGCTTGAATACGGTTCTCCAGGTAAAATTCGATTTGGTTTATGTTTTATGAGATTCAAAAAAACAAATGCTGCTGCTCCTATAGAGGATAGCAGCAGCAATGTTTTATCTTTAACTGTAATCATTCATCCAACACCTTTTGACTGTATTTAGTCTAAAAATCCTTCTTCTGTTAAGTAGTCTCTAGCGACATCTTTTGGTGATAGTCCGTCTACGATAACGTCTTTATTCATATGTTGTAAGTTCTCTAAATTAATTGTCGCAAATACATCTTCAACGATTTTTTGAATGTCAGGATATTTTTCTAATACTTCTGCTCTGACAACGACAGACGGTTCAAATACAGGCGGAATAGAAAGTGGGTCTTCTAAAACAACTAAGTTTAAGTCAGGGAGCGATCCATCTGTACCATATACAAGTGATACATTCACATCATCTGTTCCTTGAACAAGTGCACTGATCATCTCAGCTGTGTTCCCGTGTGGAAGCATGATGATTTGATCTGAATCTAAGTTGAAACCGTATTCTTCTTCCATACCGAGCAATCCGAGTTCTTTCTCAGCGAAAAGCTGACTCGTAATTAAAGTCACTTCGCCGCCATCATTGACATAGTCTGCAAAATCATCCAAAGTTTCTAAGCCATTTTTTTCTGCAAACTCTTTTTTCACGGCTAACATTTCTGTGTTATTCGCATCAGCAGGAGCCAACCATATTAATTCATTGTTTTCTTCGTCATATTTCTTTATGGTCTCATAGCCTTCTGATGCGTCTCTCCATACTTCTTCATCGACATTTTCAGCATAATATTGTCCGTTTCCTGTATAGTCGATTCCGATATCTAATTCATCCTGTAAAAGTGCGTTCCTATGCACATCAGGAGTTCCAAACTGCACCTTATCTGTTATGTTGTAACCATTTTCTTCAAGGATTAAAAGAACCATATTGCCTAAGATTCCACCTTCTGTATCAACAAATGAACCTAACACAATTGGATCGTCAGGATTAACTGTTTCTTCGCTCGTTTCATCTTTAGAAGAGTTGCAAGCAGTTAACAGTATAAAAATAAGACTTGTTGCAATGAATAATAACGTATTTTTCTTCATACAAACCTCCGATGTGTAATTTTTTGATAAGTCATTTATAAATATTAACTGATTCAAACAAAAACTTTATAGGTTGATAATACAGGACTGAGTCAAAAATTTCTAGACAAACAAGTACTCAGTCATTTCATACTGAAATAACTTACTTCTTAAGGTAATTTAGTAGACTAGTAGAGAATCCGCATGGAGTAATACTCAGATAAACATGCTTCCATTGTGGTTCTTGTGCAGCATATCAAGTTTACTTTTCCCTATTATTTGAAAAAGTAGATGAAGTGATTCAATCTCATACTTGTTTGATTGATAAAAGCTCATCATATACCGCCTGTGTATTTTATACTACACTATTTGAATTCATATCGCATTCATCCCTGTTTAGTACATTCTATATATTGGTAAACAAATTTGAGGAAAAAGCACAAGGTGAGTGATCGTAATTGATCTGGTTGTTTATTTGATTGAAGAGTGGGGGAGAGATATCTTAAGGTGAGACAAGCTATTGAATGATGGAGACTTTTTCACGAATGAAAGTAAAAAACTGTTTCTATAAGCCTAGCTGAGAGGCTTATAGAAACAGCTTTAAATTAATTAAAGTCGTTCACGTGAGGAACTTTATTTTTTGATTGTTGCACGATTCTTTTTGGCTGGCTTTTTATTAGGCTTCACTTTTGGAAGAATCTTTGTGCTCGTTACAAGGCTTTCTCTTGACCAAGTCGATTCATCGTTTTCATCATAATTCTCGATGAATTTGATGACCTCTTTGGCAATCGGAGTAGGTGTTGAAGCACCAGCTGTAACGGCAACTTTTTCGCAGCCTTCAAGCCATTCTAATTTGATTTCTGAAACATCAGCAATTCGATATGCTTCTGTATTGGCAAGTTCTTTTGATACTTGTGCCAACCGATTGGAGTTGTTACTCATTGGGTCGCCAACGACTAGTGTTAAGTCGGCATCTTTTGCTTGTTCAGCAACTGCCTCTTGACGAACTTGCGTAGCCATACAAATTTCTTGAACCAATTCTGTTTGTGGATATTTTTCTTGTACGAGAAGCATAATGTCATGTACATCCCACTGACTCATTGTCGTTTGGTTGGTGACGACAATTTTCGAACTAGGATCGATGGTTAGGTTATCGACATCATCTTCCGTTTGAATTAAATGAACATGATCTGGTGCGACGCCAACAGCACCTTCAGGCTCTGGGTGACCTTTTTTACCTATATATACAATTTCATATCCTTCAGCTACTTTGTCACGAATTAAATCATGGGTTCGAGTTACATCTGGACACGTTGCATCAAGAACAGTCAAACCTTTATCTTCAGCGACTTTCTTCACTTCTGGTGATACACCGTGAGCAGTGAAAACAACTGTTCCTTCATTGATGTCTTTTAATAATTCTAAACGTGACTTTCCACGTTGATCTAACGTAATAATTCCTTCATCCTTGAAAGCGTTAGTGACGTGGCTGTTATGAACAATCATCCCAAGAATGTAAATTGGCCGAGGTAGGTTTGGATCCTTTGCGGCATTACTTGCGATGACCATTGCGTCAACCACACCATAACAATAACCTCTAGGGGCTATTTTGATGACTTCCATTGATTGGTTCCTCCTCAAATCGCAATAATATCTCTCTAAACCTATTATAAGGCCTATGAGTAACTTTTACAAAGTGTTAAGTCGTTGGCAATTCATTCTATTGTGATTTATAATAAAAGATGGCAGTTTTAAAGGAGAATTCGTCTTATGACTAAAATGTTTAATGATTATGCACTAAGCGAGAATATGCTTCAAATTATTCACCAATTAGGCTTTAAAAAGCCAACTGAGATCCAACATGAGGTGATCCCTCAGTCGTTCAGTAAACGGAGTATTATTGGACAATCTCAGACAGGTTCTGGGAAAACACATGCTTATTTAATCCCGTTATTCGAACAAATCGACACAACAGATTCATCTGTACAAAAAATTGTAATCGCACCGACACGTGAGTTGGCGATTCAGATTTTTGATGAAGTCAAAAAAATAATTCATCTCGCAGATGATCAGGTTGAATGGAATGCTCGGTTGGTCATTGGTGGCACAGATAAAAGCCGCGAATTACAAAAAATGAAAAACCAGCCACATTTAATTGTTGGTACGCCTGGAAGAATCCTTGATTTTATGAAGGAACAGGCAATTAAAACCGCGTCTGTGAATACAGTCGTTCTAGATGAAGCTGATTTGACGATTGATTTAGGTTTAATCAATGAAGTAGACCAAATTTTGTATCGACTAAAAGAAGATATTCAGACTATGATTTTTTCAGCAACCATTCCAAAAGGTTTGCAGCCATTATTAAAACGTTATTTAAATCATCCACTTCATATTGAAGTAGACCACGGTTCGTTTGGTCCAGAGAAACTGGAGCACCGTTTGGTTCCGTTGCGGCACCGGAATCGTGCAGACTTATTAATCAAGGCTTCAGAGTTGATTAATCCATATATCGCATTAGTATTCGTCAATAAGAAAGAAGATGCGGATGAGTTGGCGAATGAATTGATATCGAAAGGCTTTGAAGTTGGTTTAATACACGGTGGGCTAAAGCCGCGAGAGCGTAAACGTATGCTTCAAGAGTTGAAGTCGTTACGTTTTCAATATATTGTGGCGACTGACTTGGCTGCAAGAGGGATCGATATTCCTGGAATTAGTCATGTCTTTAACGCTCAGTTACCGCAAGAAATGGATTCGTATATTCACCGAGTAGGCCGTACGGCAAGAGCAGGTCTTGAAGGAACAGCAGTCAGCTTTTATGAAGAAAAAGATTTAGCCTTAATTGGAAAATTGGAAGAACGCGGCCTTTCATTTACAAATATGGATATTAAACAAGGTGAATGGGTTGAAGTCAAAGAGTGGAATGAACGGAAAAAGCGTGAGAGAAAAGAATCTGAACTAGATGCTCAAGCGTGGCAGCAAGTCAGAAGAAAGAAAAAAGTGAAACCTGGCTATAAAAAGAAAATGAAATCTGAACAAGAACGGATTAAAAAACAAATGAAAAGAGACCAATTTCGGAAAAAGAGAAAATAGAGGAAGGGGAGACGGGAATGATTTTAGGTTCTCACGTTTCAATGAGCGGAAAGAAAATGTTATTGGCATCTAGTGAAGAAGCAGTTTCTTATGGATCCAACACATTTATGATTTATACAGGAGCTCCACAAAACACAAGAAGAAAAGCAATTGAGGAATTAAATATTGAGCAAGGTAAAGCTCATATGAAAGAGCATGGAATCAATGAAATCATTGTCCATGCCCCTTACATTATAAACATTGCAAACACAACAAAACCTGAAACCTTTGAATTAGGCGTCAATTTTTTACGTAGTGAAATTGAACGGACAGAGGCGCTTGGTGCTAAACAAATTGTCTTACACCCAGGAGCTCATGTGGGAGCTGGAGTTGATGTTGGTATCAAGCGAATCATCGAAGGATTGAACGAGGTACTTGAAAAAGATCAATCCGTTCAAATCGCATTGGAAACAATGGCTGGAAAAGGTTCAGAGTGTGGTCGTAGCTTTGAAGAACTCGCCAACATCATTGATGGCGTCACACATAATGATCGTTTGTCTATTTGCTTTGATACGTGCCACGTTCATGATGCAGGTTACGATATCGTCAATGATTTAAACGGTGTTTTAAAAGAGTTTGATGATATTATTGGTTTGGAACGTTTGAAGGTACTTCATATCAATGACAGTAAAAATGAGCGGGGTGCTAGAAAAGACCGACATGAAAATATAGGGTTCGGTCATATTGGATTCGAAGCACTACACCGTGTCATTCATCAACCTGAATTCAGTGAAGTACCAAAGATATTGGAAACACCGTATGTCGGTGAAGATAAGAAAACTCGAAAGCCTCCTTATAAGTTCGAAATTGACATGATTAAAAATGGTGTATTCGATGAACAACTAAAAGATAAAATTGAAAATCAATAAAAATATATTCCTATAGCAGATGTTCTAGATTATACTCTTTGGCTAATTTTTCCAATAATTTCTTCGCATTAATGGCTTCTTGTCTGCCTATATTTTTTTCTATATAAGAAAACGTCAACGATCGATCCTTTTCGGAAAAAGGGTCGATTTTTTTTGTGTGAATGAAATCGAGTAATTGCTCTGATTGGCTCATGGATAGAGGAATATTATACCGTTGACTATATTGCACGATTTCCTTTGGTGATGTTTGTGCCAATTTCATACGAACGAGTTGCTTAATCATGTAATCAACCTTTCTATAATCAGTTCCTTTTATACATATGTATGACCAACAATGTTGGCACATGCGAACCACCCGATATTGATGAAAATAATTTACATTCATAAATTAGTTCCTTATACACAAACTACAGTTACGAAAATAAAGTGGAGGCATGCAACTATGGATGATAATCAACACAAGAATGGATCGGAACATCAGTCTAATCAGGATGATTTTGAGACAACCAGTCATGTCAATGAGCAAAATGCCAATTCTGAACAAGAAAAGCAGTCGATAAGTAATTATGATACGGAGTTTACGGCAGATGCACCAGCGATTAATCCGCATGAGTCAAGTCGTTCAGAAGTAAGGAAATATGATAAACGAACAAATATGAAAGTACGTGCACAGCATGGATGGGGATGGCTAGCAATCAGCGTATCGGTTATTTCGTTATTTATATGGACGATTTTCTTCGCTATTATAGGAGCAGCTTTGGGAGTTTATGCCATCCGTAAAAATAGTTTGATTTTGGGAAATGCAGCCATTGTATTATCTATGTTTGCCGTTGTTTTCAGACTGATGATTAATCCGATTATTTAACAAGACATCTAAACATTTTAAAAACGAGCAATAAAAAAAGCCGGTAACGAGCGAATTTACTCATCACCGGCTTTCATTGTATGAAATTACGTGTTTAGTTTTTGTTTTTCTTCTTCTTGTTTTCGATAATGCTCTTCAGCAAGAATATCGATTTCTTTTTTCAATTCTTCAACCATTGTTTCTTCAGGAACTTTACGGACGGTTTTTCCGTGACGGAATAGTAAACCTTCGCCGCGTGCTCCTGCAATACCTATATCTGCTTCTTTCGCTTCACCTGGTCCGTTTACGGCACAACCAAGTACAGAAACTTTAATAGGTGCGTGGATTTTTTGAATATATTCTTCGACTTCATTCGCAATGGAAATTAAATCGATCTCGATTCTTCCACAAGTAGGGCATGAAACTAATGTTGCAGCGTTAGCAGCTAAGCCGAATGATTTCAACAATTCTTTTGCTACCTTCACTTCCTGTACAGGATCAGCACTTAGAGAAATTCGAAGCGTACTTCCAATCCCTTTGTTTAAAATAACTCCTAGACCTGCTGCACTTTTTACAGAACCAGCAAAAAATGTACCTGATTCAGTGATACCAAGGTGAAGCGGATACTGAATTTGCTTAGCAGCTTCTTCATATGCTTCAATCGCTAAGTTAACATCAGATGCTTTCAATGAAACGACAATGTCGTAGAAGTCTAGATCTTCGAGTATTTTAATATGCTCAAGCGCACTTTCAACCATTGCTTCTGCTGTAGGGTATCCATATTTCTCTAGCAAGTGTCTTTCTAATGATCCCGCGTTGACTCCAATTCGAATTGGAATTCCTTTTTCTTTCGCTGCGTTTACGACAGCTTCAACACGTTCTCTTTTACCAATATTACCAGGGTTAATACGGATTTTGTCCGCGCCGCCTTCAATCGCTTTCAGTGCGAGACGGTAATCAAAGTGTATATCAACGACAAGCGGTATATTAATTTGTTTCTTTATCTCTGGAAGTGCATTTGCTGCACGTTCATCTGGACATGCTACACGAACGATTTGACAGCCGGCGTCTTCTAACCGGTGAATTTCTGCAACAGTAGCTTCAACATCGTGTGTTTTTGTTGTCGTCATCGATTGAATAATAACTTCGTCTGTTCCACCAATGACAACATCTCCTACACGTACAGGTCTCGTATCCTTACGGTGTGTAATTGCAGGCATGCTACAACTCTCCTTTAATCTTTAGAAAAATAAATATCCAATATAGATAATAACACAAAACCGATTCAATTTACCATATTAACACTTGATAAAACGTATTGGTTTCAATATTAGTTTATTTCTACAATATTATTATATAAAATAAAGAGAAGAATAAAAATATTTAGTCATGTAGAAATGCGGGGGAGAGAAATGCTTTTAGATCATAATTTTTTCGTGTTTTTAATTCCTTTTTTAGGGTTGTTTTTCTTGTTTGGTGAGCTTTTTGTAAAAATTAAAGGTGTAGGAGCAATTTTAGGACTTGGATTTATAGCCTATTACTTTTCTTTTTATCTGGATTCTTTACAATTACTGACCATTACGGCCTTTTTCTTATTAGGGCTTGGGTTAGTGGTTCTAGACGGAAAGTTAATCAATGATGGTACATTGGGTGTTATTGGTTTATTGTTAATGATTTTTATCATCGGGTTCACTGCACCAGGTTGGGTAGCATCTTTTTATAGTTCTGCGGGTGTTTTGTTAGGTAGTTTGAGTAGCTTGTTTTTATTAAAAATATTTCCGAAAAGGAATATGTGGTCAAAAATAGCTTTGAATGATCAGCTGACGAGTGAAGCGGGGTACAATTCATTAAATGACGAATATAAAAGCTTGCTCGGAGAAAGAGGCATTACAAAAACGGTTTTGCGACCGACGGGAACGATTGTAGTAAATGAAGAAAAATACAGTGCAGTTTCTGAAGGAAAGTGGATTGAAATGGATAAAAAGGTTGAGATTGTGCAAATTGAGGGAACAAGGATTGTAGTTAAAGAGGTCGACCGATCTACAGAATAATTTACCATTATTCTCGATTGTAAAGATTGTGTAAATTTTTCACCTTAACCGTTTACAATAAACGACTTTGTTCTACATAATGTGAAAGGGTTAATAATTAAACAGAGGTGAAATCAATGGGAGATGTATCTGTTCAAGAAATGATATTCCCATTCATTGGTGGATTAGGAATTTTTCTATTCGGAATTAAATATATGGGGGATGGCCTCCAAAAGTCAGCCGGCGATAAACTAAGAGAAATTTTAGATCGTTTTACAACGAACCCATTTATGGGAGTTCTCGCTGGTATAGTCGTTACCGTATTAATACAAACGAGTACAGGAACAACTGTGTTAACGATTGGTTTGGTAAACGCAGGCTTCATGACACTGAGACAGGCAATTGGAGTCATCATGGGAGCGAATATCGGTACAACGGTTACAGCGTTCATTATCGGTATCGATATCTCTGCGTATGCACTTCCGATTATTGCAGTAGGTACATTATTACTATTCTTCTTTAAAAACAATCGAATCAATTATTTGGGACAAGTTTTCTTTGGTTTCGGTGCATTGTTTTATGGTCTCGAACTAATGGGTGAAGGTATGAAACCGCTTCGAACATTAGATACATTTCAAGAATTAACCGTATCGATGAGTGAAATTCCATTATTAGGAGTACTAGTCGGAACAATCTTTACGGTCATCGTTCAAAGTTCTTCTGCAACGATCGGGATTTTACAATCGTTACATGCAGAAGGCGCGATTGAGTTAGCAGCTGCATTACCTGTATTGTTTGGTGACAACATCGGTACTACCATTACAGCAGTTATTGCAGCAATTGGTGCCAGTGTAGCAGCTAAACGAGCGGCCGCAACGCATGTTATTTTTAACCTAGTCGGGGCAACCCTCTTTTTAATACTTTTGCCTCCATTTACAAGCTTAATCTCTTGGATGCAAGAAGTGCTGGCATTGGAACCGAAAATGACCATCGCATTTGCTCATGGTACGTTCAATATTACGAATACGATTATTCAGTTTCCGTTCATCGCTTTATTAGCTGTACTTGTAACGAAAATTGTTCCTGGTGAGGATCAAGTCATTGATTATAAACCAAAACACTTGGATCCGATATTTATTGCGCAATCACCTTCTGTAGCGATTAACCAAGCGAAACAAGAGACGTTGCGTATGGGCGAATTAGCTGTACAAGGATTGCAAGAGACAAGAGACTACGTGAATACAAACAGCGGAAAACACTCAGAGATGGCTTATCAATTCGAACATGCGATTAATGACTTGGATAAGAAGATTACGAACTATCTTGTACAAATTTCAAGTACATCGATTACTGAAGCGGATAGTACGTTACACTCAAGTATCGTGAATATTGTCCGTGATATCGAACGGATAGGGGACCACTTTGAAAACGTCCTTGAGCTAAATGAGTATAAACTGACAAATAAAGTGATTATTACTGAAGATGCGATGCAAGACTTAAATGAAATGCTTGATCTGACTATCTCGACAGTTTCACAGGCTTTGGAAGCATTCGAAAAAATGGACGACGAACTGGCCGATGCCGTAATGGCAAAAGAAAACGAAATTGACAATATGGAAAAAGTTTATCGGAAAAACCACATTTTACGTCTAAATAAAGGCATATGTAATGGAACAGCAGGGATTGTGTTCGTCGATATGATCAGTAACTTAGAGCGAATTGGAGATCATGCATCAAACGTAGCACAAGAAGTTAAAAACAATCACTAATGAAATGTTTGTGAATAACCGCTTTCTATAATAGGGAGCGGTTATAATTTTTATAAAGGTAGCTAAGCTATTGATGAAGATGCAAGGCTTTAAATGATTGATTTGGTAGGTTATATTCTTATTTTGACCAACCTATATCATCCGCTAAAATTTTAATCGAAAACTTTGGCAAGATAGGATTGACAATCATGAAGGAACATGATAAATTATATTTCGTCGTCGAAAATTGCGAAATGAATTTTCCGCGATAGACGAGTGTGCGTTTTCAACACAAAATTATTTAACTTAAATTTTAGCGTAGCGAACCGTAAACATCATGAAAGATCTTCTGAGTAGGTTTGACGAGGAGTGGACACACGACGAGCACTGAGCATATTAAGCAAAGCGTGTTTCACTTAATATTTACTATATTATATTCCAGCGTAGCTCAGTGGTAGAGCAGTTGGCTGTTAACCAATTGGTCGCAGGTTCGAATCCTGCCGCTGGAGCCATATGGCGGCGTAGCTCAGCTGGCGAGAGCGTACGGTTCATACCCGTGAGGTCGTGGGTTCGACTCCCTCCGCCGCTATTTTTTATGAATTAAACATTTTACATATGGCGGTCGTGGCGAAGTGGTTAACGCACCGGATTGTGGCTCCGGCATTCGTGGGTTCGATTCCCACCGGTCGC
>NZ_VMHF01000001.1:16360-160191 GCF_007559355.1 Allobacillus sp. SKP2-8
CATTAAATACTTAGGACCCTTAGCTCAGCTGGTTAGAGCTATCGGCTCATAACCGATCGGTCGCAGGTTCGAGTCCTGCAGGGTCCACCATTTACTCTTTGGAGGAGTACCCAAGTTCGGCTGAAGGGAGCGGTCTTGAAAACCGCCAGGGGCTTTGCGGCCCGCGGGGGTTCGAATCCCTCCTCCTCCGCCATACATAAAACAAAAACTCTAAAAGTCAGATGACTTTTAGAGTTTTTGTTTTTTAACATGAATATGAGCTATTATGCGAGGAAATTTTATAAATAATATTATTAATCATATCTATTTATTTCGGGTTACTAAGTTGTTATACTAATATTTAATTTGTGAAGATAGAAGGAAGGTCCACCATGACAGATGAAGAAAGAAGTAAAATAAAAAAAGTTCCTTTGATGATCGCATTATTATCTGGAGCTTTTGTAGCAATTTTAAATCAAACGTTACTAGGTACGGCGTTACCCTATATAATGAGGGACTTAGAGATTGAAGCGGATTTAGGTCAATGGCTTCAATCCATTTTCATGCTCGTTAATGGGATTATGATTCCTGTTACTGCTTTTTTGATTGAACGATTTACAACACGCGGACTCTTTTTGTCGGCAATGGGTCTTTTTGCGTTTGGGTCCTTATTATGTGCAATTGCACCGAGTTTTGAAATTCTCCTTGTCGGCCGAGTATTTCAGGCTTCGGGCGCTGGAATTATCATGCCGTTGATGCAAACCATACTCTTTTTAATTTTCCCGATTGATAAACGAGGAAAAGCGATGGGGTATTTTGGTCTAATCATTGCTTTTGCACCAGCAATTGGACCGACATTATCCGGTTACCTTGTTGAAAATCATCATTGGAGTATTTTGTTTTATATTGTCTTACCAATCGCGATCTTCGATATGATTGTTGCTTACTTTATTTTAAAAAACATAACAAAACAAACATACCCATCCGTTCATATACCATCAATTATTTTGTCTACACTTGGATTCGGCGGATTACTTTATGGCTTCAGTGTAGCAGGAGATGCTGGTTGGTTAGCGACAGAAACCATTATTTCAATAGTAGTGGGTTCAATCACTTTATTCTTTTTCATTCGTTTACAATTACGAATGGAAACGCCAATTTTACAGTTTCGAATTTTTAAATTTAAAACCTTTACGATTGCGACAGCGATTGGTATGGTTTCGTTTATGTCAATGATAGGCGGAGCGATCATACTACCAATCTTTATGCAAGATATGCTAGGCTTCTCACCGTTGGAATCAGGCCTCATGTTGATGCCTGGAGCAATTTTAATGGGACTCATGAATCCTGTGACAGGAACGTTATTCGACAAGTTTGGGCCGCGTTGGTTGTTAATCATTGGTTCGCTAGGCCTCTTTCTCACAACGTTGTTGTTTACAAATCTAGATGAGTCCACGTCGTTTTTATATTTAACTGTATCTAACACATTGCGGATGCTTTCCATCGCGATGATTATGATGCCTTCAACAACAGCTGGGCTGAATGTTTTACCTGAAAAATACTTGCCACATGGTACGGCAATGAATAATACGTTCCGCCAAATATCAGGCGCGGTTGGAACAGCTTTGCTCGTTTCTGTCATGACACACCAGATTACACCGAATGCTGGAGTCGCCGGTGAAATTAATGGTGTAGTTGTATCCTTCTACGTAGCAGCCATAATCTCTCTCATTGGTTTTGTTTTGTCGCTATTTATCAATAATCGTCCTGATCATGCAACATTGTAGATATCTAACAGGCCTCTATGAGTATTTCACTCTTAAGAGGTCTGTTTTTGTTTTGTTCATTCAACAAAGGTTTGTTTTAATGTTATTGAGGAAATGTCAAGAATATCAAGACAGTTTCCATCATTTTAATAGATTCAAAATACATAAAATGTAATTATTATTTGTTTCAGCAAAATGAGATTCATTCACAAATAGTACATAATAAAGCCATATAACCTTCATAGATATAAGCTTTAGTCAAGAACAGATAGGGTATAATAGTAATTGATACATGATATTACTTCATGGGGGGAGAAACATGTTATTTGATGATCCGGTATTTGGAAGTCGAATGCTTACCATGTTGACGCTAAGCTTTCATATTATCTTTGCGACGATTGGTGTTGGCGTACCTTTAATGATTATGATTGCACAGTGGATCGGCATAAAACGAAATGACCCTCATTATCTATTAATGGCAAGAAGATGGGCCAAAGGATTTGTTGTAACTGTAGCTGTAGGTGTAGTTACAGGAACGGCGATTGGCTTGCAATTAAGTCTTCTTTGGCCAAGGTTCATGGAATTAGCCGGGCATGTGATTGCCTTACCTTTATTCATGGAAGTATTCGCTTTTTTCTTCGAAGCAATATTCTTAGGTATATATCTATATACTTGGGATCGCTTTGAAAATCCTAAAAAACATTTATTATTACTCGTTCCAGTTGCTATAGGAGCTGCAATGTCGGCATTCTTTATAACAACGGTCAATGCGTTTATGAACATGCCAGAAGGGTTTGAAATTGTTAATGGACAGTTAACAAGCGTGAATCCATTGATGGCAATGTTCAACCTTGCAACTTGGACAAAAGTGACGCACGTTGTCGCTACGGCGTTCATGACTTCAGCATTTATTTTGGCTTCAATCGCTGCCTTTCACTTATTGCGTGGTTCGAAACAAACATATCATAAAAAAGGCTTGCACTTGACGATGAAAGTTGGTTTAGTATTTGCAATTGCATCAGCATTACTCGGAGACTTTTCTGGTAAGTACTTGGCAGAGCACCAACCAGAAAAGTTAGCTGCAGCAGAATGGCACTTTGAAACAGAAACAGAAGCACCACTCATATATATGGGCATATTGGATGACGATCAAAACGTCCGCTATGCGCTTGAAATACCATATGCGCTAAGTATTTTAGCGTTTAATAATCCATCTGCTGAAGTGATAGGGTTAAATGAATTCCCGGAAGAAGAGCAACCACCTTTGTTCATTCACTATTTCTTCGACATTATGATTACGATTGGCTCATTGATGATTTTCTTAGGGTTGATTTATGTAATAGGAACACGTTACAACTGGAATTGGATCCGACAAAAATGGTTTCGATTTTGTATTTTGCTAGGTGGCCCTTTATCTATGATAGCGATCGAATCAGGATGGTGGCTAGCTGAATTTGGAAGACAGCCATGGATCTTAAGAGGTTTTATGACGGTAGACCAAGCGGCAACACAAAGTGATCATGTCGGATTGATGTTCGTATTGTTTGCGATTCTGTACCTAGTACTAGGTATCGGTGTCGTCGTTGTGCTCACGCGTATGTTTAAACAAAACCCAGTAGAAAAAGATCTAGCATCATTACAAGGTGGTGAGGGTCGATGAGCTATGAGATTTTAGGAATGGCTGTTTTATGGACATTTTTATTTGGATATGTGATGATCGCCTCCATAGATTTCGGTGCAGGGTTCTTTAATGCTTACAGTAAATTAACCGGAAAAGAGCATATTTTAACAAAAGTTATTCAGCGATATCTCTCGCCTGTGTGGGAAATCACGAATGTTTTTCTAGTGTTTTTCTTCGTAGGCATTGTCGGGTTTTTCCCATCAACTGCCTATTATTATGGAAGTGTTTTGTTAGTTCCAGTCAGTATCGCATTGATCTTACTAGCAATACGCGGTTCTTATTATGCTTTTGAAACCTATGGACCGACAGGACATAATGGATATGCATTTATGTACGGCGTGTCAGGTTTACTTTTTCCGGCATCTCTTTCTGTCGTATTCGCTATTTCAGAAGGAGGATTTATTGAAATAACTGAATCTGGACCTGTCTTAGACTATTGGTCATTATTTACGAGTCCGTTGACGTGGAGTATCGTCGTTTTGGCCGTAGTTGCTGTATTGTATATTTCAGCCGTCTTCCTAACGTGGTATGCAGATAAAGCAGGAGACGCCAATGCAACCAACTTAATGCGAAAATACGCTTTAATTTGGGCTGTGCCTTTGATTGTTACTGCTGGTGGGATTATATACGAATTACGCTGGCATAATCCAGATCATTTAGAATTGATCATTGACTTATGGTGGATGTTTGCCATTTCGTTTATATTCTTTATAGGTTCTGTATATTTTCTTATCAAAAAGAAAAATTATGGCTGGTCAGTAACGCTGTTATTCGGACAGTTCGCGTTTGCTTTTTACGCATACGGCATCTCGAAGTATCCGTATTTGCTTTATCCTCATTTAACAGTAAATGACGGATTTACGAACGATACGATGGCGATCGCATTGATCACAGTATTCATTCTAGGCTTTGTAATGCTCGTGCCGTCATTGTATTTAGTTTTCAGGTTATTCTTATTCGACAAGAGATATGTTCAAGGCGATAAATAGTTGAGGTGAATGATATGGAAGAACTACTAATTATCTATGCACCACCAATTGTGTTGATCGGATCGATTTTCTTAGCCTTTTGGGTCGCATCAAAAGAGAGTCCTTCTTTATATGAGGATGAATAATGATCATATATAACAGATGAATAAGATAAAGGAAAATGCAAACACCCCAGTCAGGTTGGCAGCGCGACAATCCTAACTGGGGTGTTTGTCTATTCGGGGGTAGCATACTTTCTTCTTGCTCTACCCTCGATTTGAGTGCGTTTATTCGGGGGTAGCGCACTTTTTTTATGCTCTACCCCCGATTTGAGTGTGTCTATTCGGGGGTAGCGCACTTTTTTTATGGTCTATCCCGGATTTGAGTGCGTCTATTCGATGACGTACAATAGTTTGTGTAAAACTCTTGAAGACAAAAAAAGAGGTAGGGTATCCTCAGAGTAAACAACGAAATCAACTCATGAAAGGAGAGGCCCTACCTCATGTCTACAAGTATAGGACAAAACAACCTCGAAAATCAATTGGACGAATTAGTCCGCTCTTTCGTCCAGGAGAAGCTGGAAACAATCATGAAGGAAGAAATGAATCAATTCTTCGAAGAGAATCCAGAGCTAAAAAACTATAAGAACGGCAGTTACGGTCGTCAATTGGACACGAAATACGGGCGCATCGAAAATCTACAGGTACCGCGCGATCGAGAAAATGCATTTCAGACTGAAGTATTCCAACCCTATCAGCGTTATGAACGGTGGCTGGGAGAAACAATCATCACGATGTATCAGAAAGGCATGAGTACGCGTGAAATCGGAAATTTCCTCGAGCGTATTCTCGGTCACGCTTACGCCCCAGGCACCATCAGTAACATCACCGATGTGTTGATGGAAGATATCCGTGCCTGGCAGGAGCGTCCTCTTCAGAAAAGATATGCCGTTCTTTATCTCGATGGCACCTATCTGAAGTTGCGCCGGGATGATGTAGCGAACGAAGTCGTATACGTCGTCATTGGTGTCACGGAAGACGGCTATCGTGAGATTCTCGGCTTCTATGTCGGTGGCCAGGAAAGTTCCCTCGGCTGGGAGGAAGTTCTCTCCGATATCTACCGTCGTGGCTGTGAAGAAGTGCTTCTCGGTATTTTCGACGGTCTTCCAGGCCTGGAAGAAGCGATGAAAGCTATCTATCCGAAAGCTGATGTGCAACGTTGTGTCGTTCACAAAGTACGGAACACGCTGAACAAAGTTCGACAGAAGGATCGTTCAGCGATCAGTGAAGACATGAAAGCTATCTATCAATCTAAAAGTAATGAAGAAGCTGAAAAACAGCTTGGTGCCTTCTGTGAAAACTGGCAGAAGAAATATCCGAAGATCACCAAGTCCTGGAGGGAGGACTTCAACGTCCTGACGACGTTCCTGAACTACCCTTCCTCTATCCGTCCACTGATTTACACGACAAACATCATCGAGCGCACCATGAAGGAATTCAAGAAACGTCTAAAAACGATGAACAGCCTTCCTTCCGAAGAAGCAGTGGAAAAGGTGATTTATATGGTTTCAGATGAATGCAACACCAAATGGTCTACACGCAAACTCAGTGGGTTCAAAATCGCAGGTCCTGAACTGCGCGACATGTTTGAGGACCGTTATGGATCTCAGACCGAAAGTGAGGAGGGAAAATAACCCTCCAAAGGATCACCCTACTTTTTTACACAAACTTATTGACGGTACCGTCTATTCGGGGGTAGCATACTTTTTTCATGCTCTACTCCGGATTTGAGTGCGTCAATTCGGGGGTAGCGCACTTTTTTCATGCTCTACCCCCGATTTGAGCGCGTCTATTTGGGGGTAGAGCACCAAACCGTTTGGCTACCGATTGTACTTATAGCAAGACAGAGTCTTCAATCTGCTTCATTTGGTAAAACTCACCTTTACGCTTCATTAACTCTTCATATGTTCCTGATTCAACAATTTTACCTTCTTGTAAAACGATGATTTGGTCCATGTCTTCTAAGTTAGTTAATTCATGTGTAATCAATAGCATGGTTTTATCTTCTGTTTCATTCCACAGTTGTCGGTAGATATTATCTTTATTTTTCGTATCTAAACTTGAAGTCGGTTCATCTAGCAACCAAAGCTCAGCCTCTGGCTTCAATAGTGTTCTAGCAACTGCTAGTCGTTGTTTTTCTCCTCCGGATAAATTACTGCCCTTTTCTAATACAAGCGAATCGAGATCCAAATAAGATAGGTTCACTCGTTCGAGGACCTTAACCATATCGACATCTGTACGAGTTGAATCAGCAAATAGATTATCACGAACAGTCCCGTAAAAGAAATGGCTTTCTTGTAAGATTACATTTGAATGCTTCCATAATGAGCTAGGTTCAAGCTTGTCAATCGGTTCGTTATTCCATAGTATGCGTCCATCTTGTGTAGATTCGATACCGAGAACTAGATCAATAATCGTTGATTTACCTGAACCACTAGGCCCTACAATAGCTGTTTTACTGCCTCTATTTAAAATAAAGCTTACATCAAGTAGAGCAGGTGATAGGGCATTGGGATAACTGAAAGTCAGCTGTTCCATTTGTAATGAACCAAGAGAGGACACTGTTGTTTTCATATCTTCATGACCTGTTGGTTTCACTTCACTTAAACGTTCACTAACTTCCTGACTGTTTGCTAGATGAATCGGCAAGGCACTTAACACTTCACTGTTTTCAAACAGTGTGATCGATAGCAATAAAAATACAGCTAAATAAATCCCGTTCAAGTCACCATCTGATACAAAATAGGCACCTGCTGCCAACACAAGCCAAATGATAAAATAGCCGACCCATGTGTAAATGGTTTGATTAAGCCTTTCTTTCCTTTTTTGATTGAAAGATGATTGTTCATATTGATCGCTCGCTTTGATCAATGCGTTTTTCTGTGTTTTTTCGCGTTGAAAAATTTTCAACTCTTTGTATCCGAAAAAGTATTCGCCTGCATCGTTAGACAATGTAGTTCTATCCATACGCACCGTTGACTTGGTTTTCATCAGCCACCAATAAAAGAGGGTGGGCAAGACTAGAATTTGTAGTATAAACCCAATAAACAAAATCGCAGCAACCCAAAATGAAAAAAAGGATGCAAAGAAAATCGTCGTCAAGAAAATAAAAAAGAGTAATATCGGTGGATATAAGACCCGTAAGAAATAGGTTTGTAACGATTCAATATCACCCACCATGCGCGAGAGCAAGTCACCGGATTGATATTTTTGCATGAGGGTTGAGAATGACTGATCCAGCCTTCGATAAAATGTTTTGCGGATATGACCGAGAACAGTAAAACTTGCACGGTGTGAATAATAACGTTCGCCATAGCGACTAAACGCTCTTGTCACTCCGAGCAATTTGACAATTGCAATTACTACAGTTAATGCTGTAAGCGGTACGCCAATTGCGGCTTTGGATAGTAAATAACCACTCGCTGAAAACAAACCAATCGCTGCCATACCAGCAATGAATCCAAACAATACAGAAAGAAGAACATCTTTTTTTTCTTTCAAAATTTCGTTAATTACAACACGTAGATTTGTCATTCCATGTTCTCCTTTCTTATTGGTGTAATTAAGCTCTGATAGAACTCATTGGAATGTTCCAACTCTTTATGTGTACCATCTGCTGCAATTTTTCCTTCTTCCATAATCCAAATGCGGTCACTGGATTGGATTGTTTTTATTCGATGTGCGATTGTAATGACTGTCATTTTTTCAGTTAACTTCTCCAAGGTATTTTGGATGACTTTTTCCGTTTTCAGATCAAGTCCAGTTGTTGGTTCATCGAATAATAAAATCGAAGGTTGTTTAACTAAAATTCGCGCAAGTGCTAACCGTTGTTTTTCACCGCCCGATAGACCTCGTCCACCTTCACCGATCGTTGTATGGATGCCGTGTTCTAATGTAGATACGAGGGTATCGAGTTTCACTTGATTTAATACGCTCCATATTTCCTGGTCACTGACGAACTTGTCTGTTCCGAGAGAGATATTTTCTGCAATCGTTCCGGCAAATATATAAGGATTCTGCGATAGATATCCCAGTTGACGAAACCAAGAAGATGAATCGACATCAGACTTTGAATAGCCATCTAAATAGATCGTCCCTGACTGTGGTTCCATCAAACCAGCCAACAGATGGAATAAGGTCGTTTTTCCCGATCCACTTTCACCGATCAAAGCTATTTTTTCATACGGATCAATATGAAGATTGATTGGGCCAAGCATGAAACCGTCATTTGGATATTGCATGTCAACATTATTTAATTGGATGGAGGATGGAGAGCTTGTCTGCAACTTATGGGTTCCCCAGCTGACATCATTTGCATCGGTGGAAATCTCTTCATTTATTTTTTTAATAGCAGTTAAACTTTCCCGACCGGAATGGAAAGCGCTGCTTAACTCCTTCAAAAATACATAAAATTCTGGAGCCAACAAAAGAACGAAAAAGGCTGTATGGAATGTAATGGAATCGAATATAATCATACGGAAAGATACTTCCAAAGCAATAAGTCCCATGCTTAACATGGATATTAACTCCATCATAAACGCTGAGGCGAATGCGACTTTTAAAACATCCATCGTGGCATCGCGAAATCCCAACGTGCTCGTTTCGATCTTTGATTCGGATTGTTTAGCCTTACCGAATAACTTTAATGTTTTCAATCCTTGGAGCGTATCGAGAAATTGCGCTGAAAATGCATTCATTTGTTCAATTTGCTCTTCTGACTTATCCCTCGTTTTCATACCAATGATCGCCATAAATAAAGGAATAAAAGGCGCGGTAAATAAAATGATTAATCCAGATGGATAGTTAAAATAGAAAATGACCCCAAGGAGGATGATGGGAATGGTCGATGCTTGAATGACTTTAGGCAAGTATTCACTAAAATAAGGATCGATCTCATCCACTGTATCCAGCATCAGGCCAATTTTTTTGCCAGATTGGTCTTCGTTAGTTGGTGTTAGAGATTTGGTTGAAAAATGGTCCAATAATCGGTTCCTGATTTTTTTCTTAGCCTGAAATCCGAGCTTCAGACTGACTGAACCAATGAAATGAATAAAAAGTGCGCGACCAAGCAGGAGGATGAATAGGAGTGAAAGTAATGTCACGACAGATTCGAATGGTTGGTTTTCCAGAAAAATTGTATGAATGATTTCAACGATTAAATAAGCTTGGAAGACAATGATCGCACCTAGCAGAATACTGAATAATAAAATCCACATCAGTTTATTTTTTTGTTCGCGGATGATTTGTTTTACATTCATTACGGATCGAATCTCCCTAAACGTTTGTTTAATTCTATTTTATCATGAGATAAAGGCTGAATCGCTAATAAAGAATGACAAGGATTTAACATTTTAGGCAATGCATAAAACTTGCAGGAAGCTCTAAGCCTTGATACCCTTAATGGTGGAGGGAAATTCATTGTGATTTCCATGGATTAAATTATTTGAAGGAGGAATTTCATCATGGCTTTTGAATTACCAGAATTACCATACGCATATGATGCACTAGAGCCACACATCGACAAAGAAACAATGAACATTCACCACACGAAGCACCATAACACCTATGTGACGAAATTAAATGCTGCCTTAGAGGGGCATTCTGACCTTCAAGACAAATCATTGGATGAGTTATTAAAAGATCTTAACTCTCTACCAAGTGATATTCAAACAGCAGTAAGAAACAATGGTGGTGGACATGCGAACCACTCACTATTCTGGACAGTTCTATCCCCAAATGGTGGAGGAGAACCAAGTGGCGAATTAGCTGATAAGATCAACGAAAAATTCGGTAGCTTTTCAGCATTCCAAGATGAATTCGCAAATGCTGCAGCAGGTCGTTTCGGTTCTGGCTGGGCATGGTTAATTGTAAATAATGGAGAATTAGAAATTACTTCTACACCAAACCAAGATACACCAGTAATGGAAGGTAAAACACCGATCCTTGGCTTGGATGTTTGGGAGCATGCTTACTACTTGAATTATCAAAACCGTCGTCCAGATTACATTAAAGCATTCTGGAACGTTGTGAACTGGGATGAAGTAAGCAAGCGTTATGAAGACGCTAAATAAAATAAAAAAATGACCATGTTTCATAAGCTCTCTTCAAAGCACTTTGCTGCTTTGGAGAGAGCTTTTTTGATGGAGTAAATATGGTTATACAATTTAATTGTTAGCTTGATGTACCGAATTTTATACAGTTGTAGAACAATATTGAACGTGCATAACTGATTTCCTCTTGTTTAGACTAATGACTGAAAAGAGGGAGCTACATGAAACTTCGACATCGAGATGACGTAACTGAATACGAAAGAAAAAACTTATTTTATCTACTGACGATCTCAGCGTTATACACACTCGGTTTAAACATGTCCAATATCTTCGTAAATATTTTCCTGTGGAAACAATCCCATGACATTCAATTGCTTGCACTGTTTAATATATCCATTTATTTAACGCAACTGCTCATATTTATCATTGCAGGCAAATGGGTAAAACGTTTTGATCGGGTCATTATTCTACGTGTCGGAATAATACTTATCTCACTGTTTTTCATTGGTCTCTTATCCTTAGGAAGTCATGCTTTATCCGTTTATATGCTTCTCGGTGCCGTACTTGGGGCAGGCTATGGTTTTTATTTGTTGGCATTTAGTGTGTTGACATTTGAAGTAACCGAACCACATACACGCGATTATTTTAATAGCACCATGGGGACACTGCAATCAATCGCCTGGATGATCGGACCGTTATTTGCAGGCTATTTAATTACCGTATTGTCAGGTTACAAAGGCTATATAACGATATTCTTCTTATCATTTGTGCTGTTCATCTTGGCTGTAATTACTAGTATATTCCTTGAGCGTAGACGAACGAGTGGGCAATATATTATCAAAAGAGCGTTACAAGAACGGAAAGAAAACCCGGATTGGTATCGATTGATGAATGCACACTTTCTACAAGGTATGCGAGACGGTGTGTTTTTGTTTGCAGTCGGTCTATGGGTATTCATGATCACTGACCGAGAAATGACAATTGGAATCTATAATTTCATTTACGCAGGTGGATCGCTTTTGGTATATCAGTTATTGAATCGCTGGTTGAAACCGTCTAAACGGAAAACATTCATTCTAATTGGTTCTGTAGCGTTATACGGTGCTGTTGTTTGGATTATTTATGCAAATACAGCGGTAGATCTTTATCTGTACGGATTGATCATTGGTTTATCATTTCCGTTATTTTTCGCTCCGTTTATGTCCATTTCTTATGATGTGATCGGTAAGGCGAGGAATGCAAGAGACTACCGGGTTGAATATGTTGTTTTTAAAGAAATTGTTTTAAATTTTGGCAGGGTTATCTCTCTTGTTCTATTTTGGGTCGGACTACAATTTTTCCCTGAGACTCAATGGCTGCGTTATTCGTTGTTGATTTTTGGTTTGGGTTATCTATTTGCTATGCTTCAAATTAGAAAAATCGACTAAGTGTCAGAACTTCTTCATGAAAATGAGCAAATTTGATGATATAATGAAGCATGTCAAATTACTTCGTTTTAAGGGAGAGCTCAAACGATGGGGAAGAATAAGAAGCAAAAATCACATTTGCCTCTTCGATTAAATATATTGTTTTTTATCATTTTTCTATTGTTTTCCGGTTTGATTTTACAACTCGGGGTCGTACAAATCTTATTTGGCATGGATGCACAAGAAGAACTCGACCGAACAGAGCGAGTAACTTCTGCTACCCCAGTGCCTAGAGGGAAGATGTATGATCGTAACGGTGAACTCGTCGTTGACAACAAGGCGGAGTTCGCTATTACATACACTCCAAAAAAGCATGTTCAACCGGAAGACAATGTAGAAATTGCTGAAAAATTAACAGAATATATTCAAATGGATACGGATTCAGTAACCAAGCGAAACAAGCAAGATTACTGGATCATCAAAAATATACAAGAGGCCTATGAACGATTAACAGATGAAGAAAAAGAACTAAGTGATCAAGATCAATATTATGTGATGCTAGAAAATATCACGGATGATGAATTAGAAAGTTTTACTGAAAAAGAACTGGAAGTAATGGCCATTAAGCGTGAATTGGACAAAGCTTATGAGCTGACACCACATATTATTCAATACGATGACATTACTGTCGAAGAGTATATGGTGATTGGCGAAAACTTGCATAATTTACCAGGAATCAATGTCACCACGGATTGGGAACGTGATTATTTATTTGAAGGTACTTTTGCGAATTATCTGGGAAGAATTACGAGTCAACAACAAGGGATTCCGCAAACTGACGAACAATACTTCCTTGCAAGAAACTATAGTCGGAATGACCGTGTAGGCAGAAGTGGAATTGAAAAAGAGTATGAGCTTTATTTAAATGGTAATAAAGAAATCAAAGAACATATTACGGACTCAAGTGGTACTGTGATTGATTCAAATATAATTCGTGAAGGACAAAGAGGAAAAGACCTGATCCTTTCGGTTGATATGGAACTCCAACAGCGATTGGATAAAATTGTACAAGAAGAAGTCAAGACAGCCGTTCAGAAACATCCAGGAAAAAACAGATGGTTTAGACATGCTGTCGCTGTTTTGATGAATCCAAAAACGGGGGAAGTTTTGGCTACATCAGGACAACAATATAATCCTTCTGAAAAAGGAGAAGATGAGTTTACTGATGTATCTCATAAAGTTCTTTATGACACGTATTTACCTGGTTCCACGGTAAAGGGTGCTACAGTGTTGGCAGGTCTTGATTCAGGAGAGATCCGTCCGGGAGAAGTTATTGTTGACCGTCCGCTTGAGATAAAAGGTTCTGATAAGAAAAGTTCTTGGACAAGATTAGGACCTGTAAATGATATCGATGCGATCAAGCGTTCATCCAACGTCTATATGTTCTTCATAGCAATGCAAATGGGTGGGGAAAATAATTACCAACCAGGGAAAGCCATTAACTATAACTCGAAAGCTTATACGGAAATGAGAAATTATTTTCAGCAATTCGGCTTAGGTGCCAAAACAGGAATTGATTTTCCTTATGAAGAAAATATGGAAGCCTCCCCTCCAACCGGTTACGGTAGAGCTGCTCAATTTCTAGATATGGCAATAGGTCAGTATGAGAACTATACAGCTATACAGTTGGCGCAATATATTTCAACCATTGCGAACGACGGCTATCGGATGAAGCCATATCTCGTCAAACAGATTCATAATTCATCAAAAGGGGATCAACTCGGCCCACTTTATAAAGTTAACGAACCGACGATTCTGAATAAGATAGAAATGAAAGACACCTACTTAAACAGAGTCCAAGAAGGGATGCGACAAGCCTTTCAAGAAAGTGGAGGGACAGGGTACAGGTATTTCGCTGATGCTGAGTATAACCCAGCCGGTAAGACGGGAACTGCAGAAGCTTTTTACTGGGACAATGAAACCAAAACCTTGCATACGGATGTCAACAATTACAATCTTGTTGGTTATGCGCCTTTTGATGAACCAGAAGTAGCGTTTGCCGTCATGGCACCTTATTTAGGGACGGGTGATTATCCGGTTCATCATAGAATTGGAAGAAGAGCGTTAGACACTTATTTCGAGTTAAAAGAAGAACGTCTAAAAGGTTCAAGTGAAGACGAATCAGGAGAAGAGTCAGAAGAAGATCAATCTGAAGATGAGTAATAAAATATGTTTCTATGAATATCATCATCATTTAAAAAATCTAAAACGTTAAAAATACGTGCTACCTCTGTTGAACGTTTCAATCAACAGGTAGCACGTTTTTTAAATACGATCTCTCGGTTGTGTTCTTTCATTAAGCGATGATGACTTTTTCTAATGGCATATTCGAGTTTAAGAGCCTTTTTTACGTTCGATTTCGCAGTGAATCATCCGATCTTCAGTGATAATGAAATCAACCGGGATATCATATTCATCAAATGGAACGTACTGGACGAGTTGCTCTTCCATTGCTAAAGAAACAGTTATATTCGGATAATCAACTAAATAACGGTCGTAGTAACCGCCACCGTACCCGACACGATAGCCCTTTGGGTCAAATAGTAAACCAGGAACGATGATGAGATCAATAAAGTCTTTATCAATTAATTTTTCCCGATGATCTTTTGGCTCATATAAGTCCAGATATACATTTTCTAATTCATTTTTATTGGTGTATAAATAAAAATCCATGTGGTTTCCTTGTTTTGGAAAGCATTTTGGAATGGCCACTTGTTTTCCTGATTTCCAAGCTGCTTTAATGATTTCTTCGACATTCAGTTCGATATTTCGAGGTATGGTTAATGCGACTGTATCAGCTTCTTGCCACCAATTCGTTTCCAACAAATGTACCATCATGCTATTGAGACAATCGTCTTTATCTTGGCGAGGAATGTGGTGAAGCAATCGCTTACTGAGTGTACGATAGACATGTTTTGACATCTAGCACCGATCCTTTACTTTATTGTAGAATGTTTATGTTTAGCATATCACGGATAACGGTTGTTACGAATTTATTTTAAGTGTTCCTATAAAGAAAGGATTAAATACTCACAGCAATTTATTTTATATTCATGAATTGAGTGAGTCTATTCGGGGATAGCACACTTTTTTTATGCACTACCCCTGATTTGAGTGCGTCTATTAGGGGATAGCACACTTTTTTTCAGCTCTACCTCCGATTTGATTGCGTCTATTAGGGGATAGCACACTTTTTTTATGCACTACCCCTGATTTGAGTGCGTCTATTCGGGGGTAGCGCACTTTTTTTCAGCTCTACCCCTGATTTGAGCGCGTCTATTCAGGGGGAGCATGCTTTTTTTCAGCTCTACCCCCGATTTGAGCGTGTCTATTAGGGGATAGCACACTTTTTTTCAGCTCTACCCCCGATTTGAGCGCGTCTATTCAGGGATGGCGTACTTTTTTCATGCACTACCCCTGATTTGAGCGCGTCTATTCGGGGGTAGAGCGCTTTTTTTCAGCTCTATCGCCAATTTGAGCTCACATCATCGTAAGGGTGTTGCTTGTTTCTTACCGTATCTTATCTTTTGGTATAAAAAATTAGTCTATTGTTGTTCTTTTTATTAAAGATTTTATAATGAATGCTTTCTACAGTTCCTACAGGGAATTATTCAGGGGCTTGGTAATTCTGACCGATTTCAACGTTCGCGAAATCAATGTATTTCTTTTTTGGCATAATTAATCGCTTCAATAGGAAGTAGACAGAGGAGCCGATTATACATCAAGTATTGACGGGTTGATGAGATTTATTCAAGTAATAAAATATAAAAAAAACAGCAGGCAGGAACCTACTGTTTTACTTTGTTTCACGATGTAGCGTATGTTTTTTCAAACGCGGGCTATATTTTTTCAATTCAAGGCGCTCAGGGTTCGTACGCTTGTTTTTTGTCGTGATATAGTTACGATCACCTGTTTCTGTGCACGCTAGTGTAATTTGTTCACGCATCATGATTCCTCCATTCTGCACTTATCATTTTGACTTCATTATCATACCAAAGAACAATTCGAGTTTCAAGCATTGAAATAGAACTGTTACAATTTTAGTGCCTCGTTAAATGAATTTGTGATAAACTAGAGTTTAGGATTTTTTACAAATGGGGTGAATGTATTGATCATCGCATTAATCAGTGTGAGTACTATAGGAATCGTATTATTTATCTTATCTTTTTTCATGACCGATCAACTTAAAGAAATAGAATACCAAGTCGAACAAATACGAATTTCCTCTTTACAAGATCGTTATTTAATCAATAATAAAATGAAGGTTCTAGAAGAAGAGTTATTGTCAGAGCCGCTTGATGTACGTGATTATCAAAAAGATTCTAACACTAGTCATTGGAAAAGCTAAAGGGTGAAAGCAAATTGAAACGAATCGTAATGGCCTATTCTGTTGGTCTGTTGACTGCAACCTTCATCTTTGCAATTGTTTATTGGTTTCAAGAAGATTCAAGCCAGGCAACAGAGTCTTCGAATGTTCCGGAAGAAGCGATACAGACATATATTGAGGAGCAAGAACTCAAGTTAGTTCCTCAGGTTGAATATACTGAATTGGTGAATCAAAATCAGAAATTAACGGATCGACTGAATGAGTTACAAAAAGAGGATAGCCTAACAGATGAGTCGGCATCTTCAAATGATCAAGGTACTGTTGATTATATTTTGGAAATTGAACAAGGGATGAATTCATCTGACATTGCTGAACTTTTGGAAAAAAATGAAGTGATTGTTGGCACAGAGCCATTGATTGATTATTTGGCTGAGCACGATTTAAGTCAAACGATTCAATTAGGTTCTTATGAAGTTGATTCAACAATGAGCATTGAGGAAATTGCACATTTAATCACACGTTGATGCCTCTTGAGGAGCTGTTAAATTGTATATAACTGAGCGATATACACTTTTAAGAACAGTTGAATATTTAGTAAACCAGGAACAGTTCAATCTAATTCAAATCATGCCTAATCAAAAGGAATATTTGCTGGAAAAGACTGAAAAGGGTTCGACACATATTGTCACTATAAGTCACCAGACATTTGATTGGGCAAAGCAACTTGAGCGGGATATCCAAGGAAAGTCAGAATCATTTTTCAGGCAAAATCCACCACGTGGCCGAAATAAATACTATCTTCATTTCGTTTATATTAGCGACCTTTTACCTGTTGATCATTGGGAACATCTATTGGAAGATCGGAAGTTGAAAAAGAATAAACGATTTTCTTCATCTGTTTATTTATTTAGTGAGGAGTACAAACAACAGGAATTCAACCGATTATTAAGCCGGATGGGAAGAGATCCATCAACTTTGTTTGATAAGCTCCCGACAATCGAGGAACAAGAATCATACACGCACTATATCGAACAACAGCTCTATTCGACCTATAAGCAACAGCAGCGTGAAATTAAAGAAACATTCCACTATGGGAAGCCAAAATGGATATTTATACTAATTGCGCTTAATTTATTTATATTTATGTATATGGAATCCGTTGGAAGCTCCACCAATACAAAAGACCTAATTGACTTTGGAGCGAAATACAACCCCGCAATCGTTGAGGGAGAATGGTGGCGCATATTCACATCCATGTTCCTTCATATAGGTGCAATGCATCTGTTCATGAACATGATGGCTTTATATTTTTTGGGGGAAGCGGTTGAACGTATATTTGGAAGTAAACGATTTTTGTTTATTTATCTCTTTGCAGGACTATTTGGCGGAGTTGCAAGTTTCGCAACGAATGATGCAATAGCGGCAGGTGCCTCTGGTGCAATCTTTGGGTTGTTTGGTGCGTTATTATTTTTTGGTGTACATTATAAACGTTTATTCTTTCAGACGATGGGCTCCAGTTTGTTTATCGTGCTCGGGATAAACTTAGTTTTTGGATTTACGATTCCCCAAATAGATAATGGCGCACATTTGGGTGGTTTAATTGGTGGCTTCATTGCCTCACAAATTGTTCATTTACCGTACAAAAAAGCAATCGTAAAGCAATTCGCTGCAACTTTAATATATGTAGTAATTATTGCAGGTTTGGTTGTATACGGAGTAAACCGAGCAGATAGTCTTGACAATCCACATACATTTTCTGCAACCGCTCAAGAACTAATTTCTGAAGGTTCATATGATGAAACTATAGAGTTAGTGAATGATGAATTAGAACGAGGAAGAGAAGAGGCGTATCTATACTTTTACCGAGGTATCGCTTATTTCGAAAAAAGTGAAATAGATTTAGCAGAAGATGATTTTCATACGGCTGTTGAAATCGATCGAGATTTTGCGGAGGCTTTTTTTAATTTAGCGGTTGTTCACTTACGATTGATGGAGGCAGAGGAAGCACTGAAATACGCTGAGAAGGCCATTGAATTACAACCGGATAACAAAGAATTTGAAGAGTTTTATCAAAAATTAAAACAATAATATAATGTTAAGTTGAATAAAATTGTAGGTGGAAATATGGAGACATTTCTTGATGTACTTCAATTACTAAAAAAATATGGGGTTTTTATTTACATTGGTGATCGATTAGCTGAATTTAATTTGATGGAGCAAGAAATCAATGAATTGTATCAAAATAAACTGATCTCCAATGAGGAATATATGCGTGCGCTTTTGATTATCAAAAAGGAACGTAGGAAATATAGTTAAAAAGCCCCGTTTGTTTAAATCAGATAACGGAAACAATAAATACGATATGATTTGAAACTTTTAATCTAATAACTCGTCTTATTTATATAGGGAGTTATATCGAGATAAAAGTAAGGAGACTTCACATGAGTAAAATAAAACATATACCATTATTTATTATCGCAGCAATACTCTTAGGAGTAAAAACATATATCGTCTACCGCTTTTATTTTAATCTTTCAATTGAATCCATTTTTCAAGAAACTATTCTAATCATAAATGCATTGGCAATCAGTGCGTTCATCCTGTTTCTTGCTGTATGGATGAAACCTAAAAGCCAAAAGCGATACATTAAATATACTGTACTAATCATGAGTTTAATTGTTTTTGCGAATTTGCTGTATTACCGAAATTTCACTGATTTCGTAACGATTCCAACTTTGTTCCAAGTTAACAACGCGGGAGACTTGGGATCAAGTGTATTTTCTTTGTTTCATTTAACGGACATATTATTATTTCTAGATGTATTTCTCATTTTCTATTTTGCTAAACGGGATACCTTCCCTGTAAAGGAATATTCAGGTCTGTTCAAACGAAAGCTAATTGTCGTCTCATTGGCAGCTTTAGCACTTAATTTGACACTCGCTGAAATTGAAAGACCAATGTTATTCAAACGTGGCTTTGACCGAGAATATTTAGTGAAAAACGTAGGGGTCTTTGCTTTTCATGCGTATGATATGGTTCTAACGGCATCCACTCAATCAAAACGATTATTTGCTGATGGATCAGAAATGAACGACATTGAAGAATATGTCGATCAAGAAATCCGTTCAACAAACCAAGTAACCTCAACAGATATGAAAGGGATTGCTGAAGACAAAAATATTATCTACATTGCTGCAGAATCATTACAGTCTTTCGTGATTAATAAGGAATTGAACGGAGAGGAAATCACTCCATTCCTGAACGACTTAGTCGAAGACAGCTATTATTTTGATAATTTTTATCATCAAACATTATTAGGAAAGACATCTGATCATGAATTCATTTTAGATAACAGCTTATATCCTTTGCCAAACAGTGCTGTATATTTTACGCATGCACAAAACGAATTTCATTCCTTACCTAAAATAATCAAAGAAAAAGCATACTCATCTTACTCGATGCATGCGAATAACGGAAGCTTTTGGAATCGTAACACCATGTATGAAACAATGGGTTATGATAAATTTTTCGACCAAGAATCGTATGAAGTTAAAGATGAACATTCCTTCGGATGGGGATTGGAAGATAAAGAGTTCTTCAGACAGTCAGTTGATCTAATGAAAGATTTAGAAGAACCTTATTATTTGAAAATGATCTCATTAACAAATCATTTCCCGTTTGATCTACCTGAAGAAAAAGCAAGCATTGACAAATTTGATTCTAATTCAACGACACTAAACCAGTATTTTCAAACCGTTCGTTATTTCGATGAGTCTCTGGAAGTATTGTTCAATGAGCTTAAGGACGCCGGCATGTATGAAGATTCAATCATCGTTATTATGGGGGATCACTATGGAATCAGTTCATACCATAATAAAGCGATGGCTCAGTTTCTCGGAAAAGAAGAAATTACACCATATGACGAGGTTCAATTAGAGAGAGTACCTTTATTCATTCATATTCCCGGAAATGAAGATAATCAAATCATTTCAAAAGTCACCGGGCAAATCGACTTTAAACCGACTATTTTAAATATGTTGGACATCGAGAACCAAAATGACATTGTTTTTGGTAATGATTTATTTTCTGATGAACGAAAGGGCTTCATCGCTATGCGAGATGGTACAGTGGTCGGTGAAGAGTATATTTATACGAGTGATACATGTTATGAACGTTCTAGCGGTGATATAGCAGACGAAAGCGCATGTACAGATATACAAGAACAAGCCATGCAAGAATTAACGTATTCTGATGAGATTATTTATGGCGATTTATTCCGATTCTACAACTTTGATAAAGGTGAAATTATCGAAGAAGAAGAGGATTAGGTATAAAAGACACTGCAATTTATCGCAGATGTCACCTTATGCCCTGCAGGTTGCAAGCTGAAGTGTATCGTGAAGTACCATTGAAGCAGAAACCCGAGCGATTTATGAACAATTAAATCGCTCGGGTTTTTATTTCTTCTGTAAAACCTTTAATCTGTCTCCTTATGTTAATAATCTTGTTTTAACGCCATTGAATCTCAATCCATATAAAAAGGGACAAATCATTACGATTTGTCCCTTTTGACTTAGATATAAGTACTTGTTTGTCTCTTTAAGTAAAGAGTACCATAATCAACTGAAAATTGATTAGGACACTTTGGATGAGATCTCAGAAATGAGTGTCATAATTGAGAACCAACCAAATAAAAGAGTAGTTGCACCTGCAAAAAATACAGCTAAGAAATTGCGGTTTTTAATTGAGCGTAACGTACCAAAAATACATACAATTGCAACGAGTAGAAATATAATTGCCAATACCATTTTATAGTCCTCCTTGAATGCCATAGTTCCTATTGTTATGATAACATAGTCCATTAAGATAAAAATATACGTATTCACAAGCTAAAACCTATTTTATAAGAAAAAGACTATCCTGTCGAGTATTTTCACCAAAAATACATATATCAAGGAGGAGAAAATATGAATATCCATTTATTTCAACTGGGTTTATTGG
Source organism: Allobacillus sp. SKP2-8 (assembly GCF_007559355.1). NCBI lineage: Bacteria > Bacillati > Bacillota > Bacilli > Caryophanales > Bacillaceae > Allobacillus > Allobacillus sp. SKP2-8. Next base: position 37,658 of record NZ_VMHF01000001.1, read on the forward strand.
GAACCAATTGTTATTTGTTACAAAAAGATGGTGAAGCATTAGTCATCGATCCGGGTGGGGATCCTCAAACAGTCCTACAGAAGATGCAGGAGAACAACTTAAAATTACAAGCCATTCTTTTGACTCATGCCCACTTTGACCATATCGGTGGGGTTGAAACATTACGCGAAAAAACAGAAGCTCCTGTGTACTTACACGAAAAGGAATCTTCATGGTTAACGGATCCCTCTTTGAATGGTTCTGAGTTTTTTCAAGTCGGTACAATTTCCACTTCGCAATCAGCTGACTATTCAATTAAACCAGGGCACCACAAAATTGGAAGCTTTACATTCGAGGTGTTTCATACACCAGGTCATTCACCTGGGAGTGTGTCTTTTTGGTTTGAAGAAAAGGATGTTTTATTTGCCGGAGATACGTTATTCCGACAAGGGATCGGGAGAACAGATTTGCCATTCGGTGATCATGAAACATTAATTCAATCAATCCAAGAACATATACTTTCACTACCGGAAGAAACAACTGTTTATCCGGGTCATGGACCTGCTACACAAGTAGGAGAGGAAAAAAGAACCAATTCATTTTTAATTTAAAGTTTAGTTGGACAAAAAAAGATGGCAAGCAATAAATTATTGCTTGCCATCTTTTTTCATTTAGCAGATTTAATCTGCTTTCGTCCAAGTTAGTCTCTGTTTTCTTTTGATTTAAGAAGCAAATCCAGGTTCTAAAAGGAAGGTTACATAGTATGTGAAACCTATCATAAAGACTGTTAAGTAAGCACCAAAGATATACATATAAAGACGCTCAGATAGGTTTAAGTAACCAATTCCCAAGAAGAAGACCGTTTGTGCTAAGAATAATAGAGACATGTTGATCATGTCACCAACATAGAACATGACGGCGAATATACCCGTCCAAAATGCTATTCCGCGAAAAACGCGATCCATGTCTATTCCTCCTTCTCATAGGAACTCGTCAGACATATTATATACGAAGCAATGTTTATTGTAAATGAATAAATTATGACGGAAAAACAAACTGGGCTGCCAGGATTCGAACCTGGGGGTGACGAGACCAAAACCCGTTGCCTTACCGCTTGGCTACAGCCCAATGGATACAACACTATTGTGACCGGATTCCGTCACTTTTATTCATCAACGTCGTATGTTTATATGTCGTTCCTCGTGATGTTTCTACAATCAATTGTACTTGATAAGTAGATGAAGATTCAAGTGTATAATGAGTAGTAACATGACCATCGTGATACTGAAAATATAAAGTTCCCTCGGATTCTGAAGTAAGATCGAGAATTTCTTGGAGATCATGTTGAGCTATTTGCATGAACTGTTGAATTTTGTGCTGTTCTTGAATCAGCAGTAAATTTTCTGTTTGTATATGCTGTAGACTAAGATGGTGTAAAAGAATGGTAGTAACGATTAACAGGATAGTTAATAAGTATACAAAAACAAATCCTTGTTCATTCTTGCTTAATGGTTTTAATAGGAAATGAATAATATTTCGTATACGCATGGCCACGATCCCTTTCACCTGTCAGTAAGAATAAGTGACTACCTACTCTTTTAGCCGAAAAATCCTTTACATCTTGTAGAATAACTTCATGCCCACTATTGTTCACTCTTCGACGAATGGTATTAAAATATAATTCGTAACGATTTACTGTATCGTCGGCTAAATGAAATTGTATAGCTTGGTCTTCAAGGGAAACGAACTGTGCCTGGCTGAATTCGTTCATCAAATAAAAATGGAATTGTCGCCATTCGTAATCCGTCTTATAAGACGGACTCTCGATCTGTTGCACGGCGATCAATAACGGAAGAATAAGAGATGTGATCAGCATAAGGATCGTCAAAGCAATTAAGGTGGACAGTAATGTGAAACCTTGATTATTCTTTATATATTGGCACATATAGACACATACTTTCTTCGTTGTTCTGTTGGTTCAACCATGTGAAGCATCCGAATTGTTTATTCTCAAGATGTTCCGTGCTCCAATTGAATTCGTACCCTTCGATTGTCACTATTTCTCCTGCGACTTCGCTACCGATTGATTGAGTAACGTACCTTGATAAATGCTCTTCAGCGACCATGGCTTGTTGTAACGATTGATTATGATTCATCGCATGGTATATAACTGGCAATAAAAAAATAATAAACATGACAAGACATCCAAAAGCTAACAAAAAGTCAATTAGAAGAAATCCTTTAGATGATTGAGTTAATTCGTTGCATGCTTGTTTTATTTTTCTCAATTTTAAACTGTCCTTTTCCAAAGCTGAATGTTATTTTGAATCTATAATCCTTAAAAATAATTTGAAAACTCCCGGGATTTGATAAGTTTCCTCGTGAAGTAAACGTAAGAGGATTTTTAAAGTTATTGAGCTTGACTTGAATGTCTTCTCGATATTTTCTCTCAATCAATGGTTGGGCAAAGGAAGCATGACGAATGGAATACATATGATTGGAAGGGTCGAAATACAATTGGGGCATAATTTGTTTGGTCATTGTATATTGTTGTAAATAAAAAAGGTCATTTTCAAATGTTTCCAGAAATTGATCCACTGTGTCTTCAGAAGGTTGTCGATTTTGAACCGAAAGATAGAAATGAGAGAGGATCAAAACAATCGATAATACAACCAGTATTTCAATAAGTGTGAAGCCCTCTTGGTTGGATGGTCGATTGGCTTTAATTTCCACTTGAAGGCTCACTTACTTCTGTTACTTCTCCCGTCGTTTTGTTGATGGATAATGGAGAACCATTCGGACAAGAAGATTGTTCAATGTAAGCACTGTCGACAAGTTGGTCAATCGTCGGAAATTCTTGATTTTCCAGTTTATATAATTGGACTTGTGAAGAAACAATTTTTTTATATGCTTCACACCCTTTCTCATCCACGGTATCATTATGTTTTGTTAAATTGGGTACCGTAATTAAAATCAAAACAGATATAATCAATAATACAATAAGCATTTCGATTAGCGTGAAACCTTTTTGGTTCATTATATTTTTCATCATCAAGCTCCTTATCCTCGTTATAGTTGGTTAATCATTTGAAACATGGGAAACAAAGTGAATGAATAAATCAGTACAATCATCAATCCTAAAACAATGTAGATTGCAGGCTGTATAACCATCATGGCGTTTTTTAATTTTTCTTCCATTGAGTCGATCGCAAGGTTTGTATAGTTTTGAAGGTCTTTTGCTAATGTACCTTGTTCAGTGGAACGTTTGATCATTAACTTAAACTCCGATTCCAGGATGGGGAGGTCTTTAAAAGCGTTATATAGAGACATGCCTGTTTTCAAATTGTCTGCAAGTAATGAAGCGAAGTATTGGATGGAGGGCATATAGTCTTGCTCTTGAATGATCAGGATAGCTTCTTTAATAGTTTTTCCGCTTTGTAACAGTGAGGCTAATTGATAGGAAAGTTGTGCGGTTACGAGCATTTTGAAAATACCATGAAAAAGGGGCGTTTTTTCATATAATGCAATCTTTTTTTCAACATTAGATTGACGATGGAACTTATAAAGCAGCAGAGAAGCAATGATGCCACCAATTAAAAGGCTCAAGAATAGCGTTTGAGTTATTTGCAGAATTAGCTGGTATGTCGGTAATGAACCAACTGCCCCCATGCTCCGAAATGACCTTTCAAACATGGGGAGTAAAAACATATTCAGTGCGAATAACAAAATAATACAAACAGTCAACAAAAAAAGAGGATATCTAAGTAATTTTTTGAGTTTTGTTTGAAATTCTAATCTCATGGTCAGCAATCGATTCAAGTGGATGAGATGCTCACTTAAATTTCCAGATTCATTGGAGAAAAATAAAAAAGATACAACGATTGGCTGGAAGTCATGTTGTTTGAAACAATCTTTTAATGATGTTCCTTTTTCTAATGAACGAACAAACTGTTTTGCTAGGTGGCCGAGTTGGGGATCATAGGTCAAAAATTCCAGCGCTTGCTTCATGGAGTGATCTCGTTCTAGTAATTTAGCCATCCGATTTAAAAATGTCACTTGTGTGCTGAGATTTAGCTTTTTTGTTTGAACTGTATTGAACAATCCCTTCCGCATGAGCTCTCCTCCTTATTCGATCGAGGGAAAGGAAATCTTCATGGTTGATAGGAGAAATTCCTTCGATTGCCCGCTCTAAGGCTTGGCCCGAAAGCAATTCGGCAATCGCTGACCTTGAAGTAAGACCGTTCCCTTTATGTGTTGGTGATAGCTCAACAAGCTGCTGTGCAACAATGCCAATAATTGATTCACGTAAATCACTTGGAGGAATGCCCATCTGTTTTAATCTTGATAATGTGCCAAACGTGTCTCTTGCATGTAATGTAGATAAAACAAGATGACCAGTAAGAGCTGCTCTTATCGCAAATTTCGCTGTTTTTTCATCACGGATCTCACCGACCATAATAATGTCTGGGTCATGACGCAAGGCTGCTTTTAGTCCTACATCGTAATCAAATCCGGACTTTTCATTCACTTGAACTTGTAAAATTTTATCAACGGATTGTTCGATTGGATCTTCTAACGTGATCGATTGAAAGCCATATTCCTTTGTAGCTTGTTTTAGGAGTGCATACATTGTTGAGGATTTACCGCTTCCTGTAGGGCCTGTAAATAAAATGATTCCAGAAGAGACTTTCAACCATTTCATTAGTTGTTTAGCCTGTGATGGAAAAACGAACAACTCTTCAATATTCGGTTCGTATTGCTCCGGCAAAACACGAATTGCAAGGCTTTCTGTATCCTTTAAAGGAAGGGTGGATAATCGCAAAAAGTAAGTGTTCTCTTCTACCTGTAAAGAAAGGGTTCCATCTTGAGGTAAGCGATTTTCAGCAATGTCCATACCTGAACGAAACTTATAGTAACTTAATAATGATTGATATTGATTTCGAGGGATTTTTTTATAGAACCAGCGATAGCCATTGATTCTAAAATAGATATGACATTCATTTGAACCTGGGGAGAAGTGAATGTCCGTTGCTAAATAAATAGTAGCGTCCGTTAATAAAGCATTCGATATTACTTCTGGTTGCTTCACTAATGATAACCTCCTTATGAAAGGATGATAAACATGAAGCCGATCGCACTCATTGGTTTTATGGGATCGGGTAAGACATCAATCGGTCAGCTTCTTGGAAAGAAATTAGCGTACCCGGTGATTGACTTAGATGAACAGATTGAGAAAAACACAAATATGACGATTGGAGCCATATTTGACACAAAAGGAGAAGAATGGTTTCGAAATAAAGAGGAAGAAGAGTTAAATAAATGGACTGGGAAGAATGTGATTGTTAGCACGGGAGGAGGAATTATAAGTAGAAAACAAAGCCGAATTCGATTAAAGCAACACTTCCATACATTTTGGTTACATGCAAGTTTTGAAGAAATCATGAAGCGGTTAGTTGAGGAAGATGGAACGAGACCACTTTGGCAAAAGTCTAAAGAAGAAAGAAAAGAGCTATATTTAAAACGAGAGAGCATGTACAAACAAGCTGCACATTATATGATTTCTACGGACGGACGCAAAAAACATGAAATTGCTGAAGAAATTATCCACCTAATGTAGTTATACGTAACCGGTCTTTAAAAGTCAAAAGGAGATAATTTATTTATCTCCTTTAGAACTTTTTATTATTAAGCTTACCAAAAAGTATTTCAACAACAAATTGAAAATAATGTCATATTCCCTATTAAGAAATTAATTCTTTCGACATTTGCTCGGATACATAAAAGCAACCTAAATTGATCCATTCCAAGTCTACTTGTGGATATAAACGCTCAAATATTTGGTCCTTTGCTCGTTGGTGATCTGCATCGTCTTTGTCATCATCGATAATCAACTTATTCAACATATTCATTTCACGCTCATAAAGTTTGTGAGATTTATTGACAAAGTCCGATGATTTTTGTTTAATTCGTTGTTTGAGCTCTTCGGTTACTCGCTCAACAGCTCGTTCGTCAGAAATGATTTTCGGCAAGGTGAAACAAAAATTCGGCACAGCTGAAACAAAGTTTTTGTGTTCCATTTCATCCATCATCTGAAAGCGCATTGTTCCATCAATTAAGCGAATGCCAACACTTACAAGCTCATCTTTTGACTGGTATCCACGATACTTCACACGTATATTGCACACTAACCAAGGGTGTAGGGCTGTTTTCATTGTTTCGTTAGACTGGCAATCCTCGTAAAGGACGGTATACGCACCCTCTTGTTGGATGATTTTGAAGATCTGATCCAGTCGAGGAGAACCGAAGTGAATCCACTCTCCTTTAACCTGTTCTCTTTTTTCTTCTGCTGTAATGAAAGTTACGCTCATCGTTTCGCCGACCTTACCTAGCTTCTTCACATACTGCCAATAAAAAGGCCTATTCATCAACTGTTCATCCAGTTGTTCAGTTAACTTAATCGTTAAAATACCATCGGATTTTTCCACGATGGATGCTTGTCTCGATTCAAAGAAGTCGATTAAGAATGGTTGTATTTCAACTTGTTTCATTAAAAGCCTTCCTTTCTGATTGGTGCGATTTAGCCACTTCTATTAAATTATCCAATTTGATGGATGCTTCCTTGTCACTAGCGGATTCAGAGAGTATTTCCTTCATTTCATCCTCAAATTTTCCGACACCGATATCACTTAGAATTTGATCGAGCTCACCGACGACACCTTCGAATAGATCGAGCTTTTCATATAGGAGATGAAGTATTTTCTCATCAACGGTATTTTTAAGGATCATATAAAAAATTCGAACATTGCGCGTTTGACCATATCGATGAATTCTACCGATTCGTTGTTCCAACTTCATCGGATTCCAAGGTAAGTCATAGTGAATCATGTTTCTACAATGCTGTAAGTTAAGGCCTTCTGCACCTGCGTCCGTTGTAATTAACACGTCTGCTTTAGTCTCAAATAGGTGAAGCATCCATTGTTTTTTGCTTTTTCGAAAATCTCCATTATAGGTTACAGCTAGCAATCCATGTTGATGAAGTAACCACTGTAAATAAATTTGAGTCGCTTTATATTCAGTGAAAATAATGCATTTCTCACCAAGTTCTTTAATAAAATTCATTGTTTGTATCGCCTTCGCATGGTGAGGAAGCTCTTTTAATTCATTGATTCGATCAATGGCATGCTCGGTTTGGTTTTTAGTCAACATTTGAAAACAAGCTTCTCTACTTGAACAGATTCCTCGTTTAAAGGTTAATTGTGTCAATGGATGGTTGTGCTGTTCGTCATTGATTGAATCGTAGAATGCCTGTTCTTCCTCGGAAAACTCAGCATAGATGGTTTCAATATTCCGTTCGGTCCACTGATTTTGAGTCTCTTTGCGTAAGTTTCTCACCATCGATGTTTGAATCAATTGCTTCATTGCTTCTTGTGTTTCTGGATCTTTTTTCAATTGTTGTTTAAAAGCCTTTTTCTCACCTAAAAGGCCAGGTCTTACAATTTGCACTAAATTATAGATTTCATCCAGCTTATTTTGAATCGGTGTAGCTGTAAGCAACAAACAATAGGTTGCTTTGATGTTTTTAACGAATTGGTAATTTTTCGTTTGACTATTTTTTAATCGATGTGCTTCATCAACAATCAGCATGTCGTACTCTTGTTGAAGAATCTCTTCCTGATGCGGTGACTTTTTCGCCAAATCAATAGAAGTCACCACAACTTCATATAACGTCCAATCATAGGAACGGTGCTTGGCTCTGGCAGGAATGAAAAATTTTTGGTTCAATTCTTGTTCCCATTGACGAATTAATGAGGAGGGAGTTAAGATCAATACTTTTTTGACAAGCCCTTTGATCATTAATTCTTTCAAGACCAACCCTGCTTCAATTGTTTTGCCAAGGCCGACTTCATCAGCTAAGATTGCACGTCCATGCATTTCGTGAAGCACTTTTTCAGCTGCTTCTTTTTGATGCGGCATTGGTTCTAGTTCAGGTAAAAAAGAAAGACATGCGAGTCGTTCACCCTGGGTGCTTTTCATTTTTGTAATATCATAGGCTTGCTTGAATGTTCGCCAATCACAATTTGTTTGTTTCTGTAGTTCTTGACACTCTGATACTAATTGTTGATTGATTTGAACGTTCATACCAGACAATTCCTCCTTTTCTGACGAGTTGTTAAAACCGCTTACAGTCGACTGATACTTATGGTATAATATAAATAAAGATTCATTAGAGTAGTATGTGCAAAAAATAGAATATCAACACGCGAATGATTACAAGGGGAGAGACTGGGGAACCAGCGCCGACGGAGCAAGTAGGAATACGAATCTCTCAGGCAAAAGAACCCTTGTAGGACGCACCTCTGGAGAGAGTCTAAATTTATAGACCACCAAAGATGTAAGCAGTGATTGATTTCTGTGAAACTTTCAGGTGACAGGACAGAGAGAATTCCGAATGTTTTTATTTGGTATTCTCTTTTTTTATGTTCAATGGAGGAGGGGACTTATGAGCGAGTTAAAGCAAACACCTCTATATCCGGTTTATAAGGAATATGGAGGGAAAACAATTGATTTTGGCGGTTGGGCATTACCCGTTCAATTCGCTGGAATTAAAGAAGAACATCACACAACTCGAGAGAAGGCAGGATTATTTGATGTTTCACACATGGGGGAGATCGCTGTAAAGGGAGAAAACAGCGAAGACTTCTTACAAAAGATGGTCACCAATAATGTGTCTAAGATCAAAATTGGTCAAGCACAATATACATTCATGTGCAATGAACAAGGTGGCGTCATTGATGACTTTCTCATTTATAAACTCGATGAGAATGACTACTTACTTGTAGTGAATGCTGCCAATACCGAAAAAGATTTTAATTGGTTAAAGCAGCACCAAATAAACGGAGTTGAAGTGGATAACGTCTCTCACGAATATGCACAGCTTGCACTCCAAGGACCAAAGGCTGAACAAATTTTACAAAAACTCACCGAAACAAATCTGAAAGAAATTAAATTTTTCCGGTTTGATGATTCCGTTGAATTCCACGGAATTGATGGCAAGACAATCGTTTCTAGAACCGGATATACCGGCGAAGATGGCTTTGAGATTTACTTGCCAACGACTTCTGTCATCGATCTTTGGAAAGCGATTCTCGAAGCTGGTCAGGAAGAAGGGATCCAACCTGTTGGATTGGGAGCTCGTGATACACTTCGTTTTGAAGCGGGGCTTGCGCTTTATGGACAGGATCTCTCAGAAGAAATTTCACCTATTGAAGCAGGTTTAGGCTTTGCTGTAAAGACAGACAAAGAGACCGATTTTATCGGGAAAGAAGCATTAACCGAACAAAAGAATAAAGGTGCTTCTCGAAAACTAGTCGGATTTGAAATGCTTGATAAAGGAATCCCTAGACACGGTTATGATGTTTTGAAAAACGAAGAAACCATCGGCCATGTGACATCGGGTACCCAGTCACCGACACTTGGTAAAAATTTAGGTACAGCACTCATTCCGAGCGAATTTGCGCACGAAGGTGAAGAGATTGACATTCAAGTCCGGAAAAAGACATTGAAGGCAAAAATTATCCCGACACCATTTTATAAACGAAAGTAAGAGGTGATTGTTCTATGCAACATCGATATATTCCGATGACAGAAACAGATAAAAAAGAAATGTTAGATACAATCGGTATTTCATCTACCGATGATTTATTCGCTGATATTCCTGAAAAGGTTCGATTTCAAGGGGAGCTGGATGTAAAACCAGCCAAAGATGAACATGAATTAACTAAGGAATTGACGCAGCTTGCGGCTAAAAACGTTCATACAAAATCCCATGTCTCGTTCTTGGGCGCAGGTGTATACGATCATTACATGCCGTCTGTTGTTGACCATATGATCTCTCGTTCTGAGTTTTATACAGCTTATACACCTTATCAGCCGGAAATTTCACAAGGTGAACTTCAGGCTATCTTTGAATTTCAGACGATGATCTGTGAATTGACTGGTATGGACGTAGCCAACTCATCCATGTATGACGGAGGAACAGCACTTGCTGAAGCGGTAAATTTGAGTGCGGCTCAAACAAAAAAGAGTAAAGTATTGGTCTCTAAAGCCATACATCCGGAATCCATGGACGTCATAAAAACATATACAGCAGGCCCGAACGTTGAAGTTGTCGAAATTGACATCAAAGATGGATTGACCGATTTGGACCATTTGAAAGCTGAATTGGATGAAAATACGGCGAGTGTTGTCGTTCAATATCCAAACTTTTACGGTCAAATGGAGCCGTTAAAAGACGTACAAGAAATAGTAGGACAACAAAAAAAGACGATGTCCATTGTATCAAGTAATCCACTAGCGTTAGGTTACTTAACGCCACCTGGTGAATTTGGGGTTGACATTGTCGTTGGCGATACGCAGGTCTTTGGAATTCCAGCACAGTTTGGTGGACCACATTGTGGATATTTTGCAACGAACAAAAAGTTAATGCGAAAAGTACCTGGTCGCCTAGTCGGTCAAACCGTTGATGAAGAGGGACGTCGTGGCTTTGTTTTGACATTACAAGCGCGAGAGCAACATATTCGCCGTGATAAAGCCACATCGAATATTTGCTCGAACCAGGCATTAAATGCACTGGCGACATCTGTCTTTCTCAGTGTGATCGGTAAACGTGGAATTAAAGAAATGGCGACAAAAAATATGAAAAAAGCACGTTATGCTAAAAAAGCATTGGAAAATGCAGGATTTGAAGTGTTATACAGTAATCGTTTCTTCAACGAATTTGTTGTGAAACTAGACCAAGACATAAAAAATGTGAACAATCAATTGAACGACAGAGGATTTATCGGAGGCTTTGATTTAGGAAAAGTAGATGAATCTTTTAAGAATCACATGTTGGTTGCTGTCACAGAGATTCGATCCAAAGAAGAGATTGATCAATTTGTTAAAGAATTGGGTGATATCCATGGCTAAAGAAAAAGACTTTCCATTGATTTTCGAAATGAGCAAAGAAGGAAGAAAAGGATATCAGTTACCTGAATTAGATGTTCCTGACATAGACTTAGATGCGGACTTTGAAGAAGATTACATCCGAAAAGAAGCACCAGAATTACCTGAAGTCAGTGAACTTCAAATCGTGCGACACTATACAGCATTATCTAAGCGAAACCACGGAATTGATTCAGGTTTTTATCCACTGGGTTCGTGTACGATGAAATACAATCCAAAGATCAATGAAGAAATTGTTCGCTTGCCTGGTTTCAGTTTTGTACATCCTTATCAAGATGAGGAAACAGTGCAAGGAGCAATGGAATTGATGTACGACTTGCAAACTTCCTTGGAAAATATTACAGGCATGCACAAATTCACACTCCAATCAGCAGCAGGTGCTCAAGGTGAATGGGCTGGGTTGATGATGATCCGTGCTTATCATGAGGCCAATGGGGACACAGAACGCACCGAAGTCATCGTACCCGACTCTGCACATGGTACAAATCCAGCATCTGCAGCGGTAGCCGGTTTTGATGCTGTCACAGTAAAAACGAATGATCGTGGTCTTGTTGACTTAGAAGATTTAAAACGTGTGGTCAGTGAAAAAACAGCTGCATTGATGCTGACGAATCCAAATACACTTGGCCTTTTTGAAGAAGAAATCCTTGAAATGGCTGAAGTTGTTCATGGAGCTGGCGGACGTTTATACTATGACGGAGCGAACTTGAATGCCATTATGGGGTATGCAAGACCTGGTGACATGGGCTTTGATGTTGTTCATTTAAACTTACACAAAACATTTACTGGTCCTCACGGCGGTGGTGGTCCTGGTTCAGGTCCTGTCGGTGTTAGCGAAGAAATGGCGAAATTTTTACCGAAACCTGTACTGACGAAAGAGGACGATCAATTTACGTTTGACTACGATCGACCAGACTCAATCGGTCGGATTAAGCCGTACTACGGAAACTTCGGCATTAACGTGCGTGCCTATACGTATATCCGTTCAATGGGACCAGACGGATTGAAGCAGGTCAGCGAAAATGCGGTCTTGAATGCGAATTATATGATGCGTCGTTTACAAGGAGAGTTTGAATTACCATTCGATCAACATTGTAAGCACGAATTCGTTATATCTGGAAAAAAACAAAAAAAGCTTGGTGTACGTACATTAGATATGGCGAAACGCCTGCTTGATTTCGGATTCCATCCACCAACCATCTACTTCCCGCTTAATGTGGAAGAAGCTATGATGGCCGAACCGACGGAAACGGAATCAAAAGAAACGTTGGATGAGTTCATCGATGCATTAATTTCGATTTCTAATGAAGCAAAAGAAGATCCTGAAATCGTCCAAGAAGCACCACATACGACGGTAGTTAGCCGAATGGATGAGACATTGGCAGCTAGAAAACCTGTTTTAAGATATGAAAAAGAATAACTATTTCTTGATAACCCGAACGAAGCAATTTTATTGCACGTTCGGGTTTTTTCTTGTCGATTATAGGCAGGTGATCCGGCTAGTGTCGTTCCACCATTCGTTTATGACCATGTGAAAAGGGAAGAAAGTTATAGAAGAAACGTAAAAAAGGAGGCTTTGCTATTAGCAAAACGATATTCATTACAGGTGCAGGAAGCGGACTAGGTAGAGGCACCGCAATTGGTTTAGCAAAAAAAGGCCACCATGTGATTGCAACGACAGAAACGACTTCACAAAAAACGGACCTAATGCGTGAAGCCAACGATAAAAATTTATCAATGGAAGTTTTCAAATTGGATATTACAAATGAAATTGATTTAGATCAGATAAATCGATATGATTTTGATGTTTTTCTTGCGAATGCAGCCATCAATGAGCGCGGTCCGTTGGCTGAAATACCCATGGAGCGCTTTCGTCAAATTTTTGAAATAAACGTCTTTGCAACATTAAAATCAGTCCAACACGCAGCAAAACAGTTTGCTGAGAAAAAAAGAGGTAAAATTTTGTTTATGAGTTCGATTGCCGGAATTCTCGGAGCTCCATATGGCGGCCCATATGCTGCGACAAAGCATGCGATTGAAGCAATGGCATCTAGCTTGGCAAAGGAATTAAAGCCTTTTAACGTACAAGTAGGCACGATTAACCCAGGCCCATTCAACACAGGGTTTAATGATCGAGCGGCAGAGGAACAGTGGAAATGGTTTGACCCAGATACCAATTTCAGTGATGCAGAGGATATGAAGGAAAAAGAAAAAGGTTTAAACAATCAATATGATCCTAAAGAAATGATTGATAAGATGATTGATGTTATCCCTCAGGATCATCATAACTACCGTACAGCTTTTCCACAGGAAACAGAAGACAAAATGAAAGAGATGCAACAAGAGAGATGGGAAGCGGAAATTTAATTAAAAAGATGTCAGCCAGGAAATCAATCCTAGCTGACATCTTTTTAATTAATATCCTTTTTTCTTTGCTTTTACCTTACCTGTCCACTTACTGAATCCGCCTTTTAGCTGATTCAAATCTTCATAGCCTCGTTTATGCAGTAAGCTTGCTGCACGATTTGAACGTGAACTTCTTTGACAATATAGATAGACTGGCTTATCCTTACGAATTTCATTCAATCGTTGTTTCATCTGTGTCATCGGAATATTACGAGCTCCCAGAATATGTCCTCTTTCAAATTCTTGTGGCTCACGGACATCAATCAGTTGTGCTTTACGATAACCCTCGATAAATTGATCTTCCGTTAACGTTTTCAAGTAACGTTGGCGCCGTATATTTTGAATGACAACGAATATAATCAAGACCGCTGCGATGACTAAAATTGTAAATAAAATATCCAATTGAATTCCCCTCTTTTCTTTTCTCTACTGTATATTATAAATAGATTTTATATAAGATTCAAAGGTATATCATGAATTTATTAAATTGCTTAAAAAATGATGGACGGCCAATTTTTGAATAAATCTAATTATAATGTTTCGGACACCATATATAGTGGTAGTATTGATAACAAAGAACTATATATGGAGAATTTTGTTGCTTTTTTGATGCTGATTTGGTATGGTGAAAACAATATTATAATAGCAGAAGTCGATGCGTTTTGTCGAATTCTTAGGACCAGCTAGAGCCACAAGATGCGATGAGACAAATTGATTTTTGGATGAAGGAGTGTAACGGATGCAGAGTTTGAAAGATAAAACCGCTACATTGGACATTGAACAATTAAATGAGGATATTAAACAGTTTACACAGGTACATCCAATTACATCAGATATGAAAACGACACATAAAGGTGTATCTCGCCTAGTTATGTTAGATCGGTATGCCTTTAAAGACACAGAGAAAAAAACATTAAAGGCTGGAGATTTTGTCGTCTTAACGATTAAAGAAGATCCGAAATTCCCTGCGCGAGGAACCGGATTCATTACAGAGATTAATAAAAATACCAACCAAGCTACCGTACAGGTTGAGAGTGAATTTTTACATGTGCTTGAAAAAGAAGAGGAGCGAGAAAGTGGTAAAATTGTTCGCCCATTAAGTACGATTGATAAGCCGCTTGAAGTTTATTATGAACAAATTGCATTGCGAAACGCAACGGGACTTTCTGAGGTAGAAACCGATCCTGAAAAAAGACAAGTTTGGTTTGAAAAATTCTATCATGAACTTTCAAATCTGAATTTTATACCTGCAGGCCGTGTTTTGTATGGAGCGGGTTCGAATACAGATGTAACTTACTTTAATTGTTACGTAATGCCATTTGTAAAAGACTCACGCGAAGGAATTAGCGACCACCGTAAACAAGTGATGGAGATTATGTCACGTGGTGGTGGTGTCGGAACAAATGGTTCTACACTCCGACCACGTAACGCACTAGCAAGAGGTGTTAATGGGAAATCTTCAGGTTCTGTTTCTTGGCTGGATGATATCGCCAAACTAACACATTTGGTTGAGCAAGGCGGTTCAAGACGCGGTGCACAAATGATTATGTTAAATGATTGGCATCCAGACATTATTGAATTCATCATCTCTAAAATGCAAAACCCGAGAATCTTAAGATATCTGATTGAAAATATTGAAGATGAGACAATTCAGCAAATGGCCAAAGACAAGCTCAAATTCACACCGCTGAATGAAACAGAAGCACAAATGTATCAAGGTGTAGTAAATTATAAGCATATTCCCGGCCAGGGAGGCTTTTCTGACCAAAACATAAGAGATGCCGAAGAAAAACTTCGTGATGGTGGAACGTACAGTGTACATCATCCTGAATTTTTGACTGGCGCCAATATCTCAGTTTGTATAACGGATGAATTTATGGAGGCCGTTGAGCAGGATAAGATGTATGAGTTAAGGTTCCCGGATGTTGAAAATTATACGGACGAAGAAATGGACTATTACAATGCTAATTGGCATGAGGTTGGAGATGTTCGCGAATGGGAAAAAGAAGGTTTCGGGATTCGCACATATAAGACCATTAAAGCAAAAGACTTATGGAATCTAATTAATATTTGTGCCACATACTCAGCCGAACCAGGGATCTTTTTCATCGATAATGCGAATAAAGAAACGAATGCTACTGCTTATGGTCAAAAAGTCGTCGCGACGAATCCGTGTTTCCATCCATCTACAAGAATATCAACAGAGTTCGGATTAATGACGATTGAAGAATTATACAAAAAAGTCGGCAACAAATCCTTCTTAACGGCAACTGATAACCGTTTGACTGAGCAAGCTAAGGTGGTCAACGGAAGAGATCAAGAAGTGCCTGGGATTACGCACCGTGAAGCGATTGTATTTCCAACAGGAGAAAAACAAACATTGGATATACAATTGAAAAACGGTATGAAGCTAAATGTTACACCAGACCATCGTGTTTATACGGATAAAGGTTGGAAAGAAGCACAAGAATTGACGAAAGAAGACCTCGTTTATATTCAATCCGGCGAAGGACAATTTGCTGATCACGACGAGATCGGAGAGAGAGCTGGATTGTTCCTAGGTTGGTTAACAGGCGATGGCTGGCTTTCAAAAGATCGCCGTGTTGGACTTGTGTTTGGTAAAGATGACCAAGAGATCATCCCTGAAATTCTCGAAATTGGCCATGAATTAAGTGGTATGACACCAAAAGTCATGGAAAGAGAAAATGGTACGTTCCAAGCAAGTTATAACCGTAAAGCATTTACGGAGCAGATGAATGCATGGGGCGTTACATCGTGTCGTGCGCATGAAAAGAGAGTTCCTGAATCTATTTTCACAGCTAAGAAGTCAACGGTAACCAATTTCTTGCGTGGCCTCTTCTGTGCTGATGGTACGGTATATACGAAAGATAAGAATCATCGTACGGTCCGTTTAACATCTGCATCTAAAGAGTTACTCCAGGACACACAGCTACTCTTATTGAACTATGGGATTCATGGAAAAATCTATCCACGCGAAAAGCGTAATCAAATGAATTTCCGTTATGTAACAAAAGAGGGTGAAGAAAGCGTTTATGAAAGTAAACCATTCTATGAACTAGTCATTTCAGGAAATAACTTGTCATTGTTTAAAACAGAAATTGGATTCAAGCACATTCAACGAAAAGAAGATTTGTTATCGGTCGTTCCAAAATCTTCCCGAAAAAATGAAAAGTTCGTCACGAAAGTTGAGCGTATTGATGAGGGAGAAGTTGTAACAGTATATGATATTACAGAGCCAGAAACGCACTCACTGATTGCTAATGGTGTCGTCGTTCATAACTGCGGCGAGCAGCCTCTAGCGCCTTATTCTGTTTGTAACTTGGCCGCAGTCAATCTAGCAGCCATTGCGGACAAGCAGCAAGCGAAACCTGATTTCGAGAAATTGAAAGAAACTGTAAAAGTCGGCGTGCGTATGCAAGATAACGTCATTGATTCAACGCCATATTTTCTTGAGGACAACAGAGTGCAAGCACTAGGAGAAAGAAGAATCGGTTTAGGTGTTATGGGATTACATGACCTCTTGATTTATTGTCAAACGGAATATGGATCCAATGAAGGCAATCAATTGGTTGATGAAATATTTGAAACGATTGCAACAACAGCCTACCGTGAATCCATTGAACTGGCTAAAGAAAAAGGTAGCTTCCCATTCTTGATCGGGGAGACGGAGGAAGAAACGCAAGAACTAAGACAGCGTTTCATTGAGACAGGGTATATGCAAAAGATGCCAGAAGATATTCGCGAAGGTGTTTTACAATATGGAATTAGAAACTCTCATTTGTTGACAGTTGCACCAACCGGCTCAACAGGAACAATGGTAGGTGTGTCAACAGGATTAGAGCCATATTTCTCCTTCACTTACTATCGTAGTGGAAGACTTGGTAAATTTATCGAAGTTAAAGCGGATATTGTAAACGAATATTTAGAACTTCATCCAGAGCAAGATCCAGATAACCTTCCGAAGTGGTTTGTTACGGCAATGAGTCTATCACCAGAGGCCCACGCAGATACACAATGTGTCATTCAGCGTTGGGTGGACAGCTCTATTTCAAAAACGGTCAATGCGCCTAAAGGGTACCGTGTCGATCAAGTGGAACAAGTGTACAGAAGATTATATAAAGGCGGTGCTAAAGGTGGTACGGTTTATGTAGACGGTAGTCGAGATAGCCAAGTATTAACCTTGAAAGCCGAAGAAAATGATTTCTCTGAGCAGACAGAATTGTTCGAGGAAGAAGAAAAGAAAGTTGTCCTTGTCGATACTGTTAAAGAGTTGGAAAAGACGAATATGAACATCGGTTCTGAAATCGGTGATACTTGCCCGGTTTGTCGCCAAGGGAGTATTGAAGACGTTGGTGGATGCAACACATGCACAAACTGTGGTGCTCAGTTGAAGTGTGGATTGTAGATATTGAATAGAATAAAGAGAAGCAGTCTTTATTCTATGAACAGTGTTCTAAATGAATGGTAGTTTTAAAAATTAACCAATTAATAAAAGATGATCTCGATCGAAATTCGGGATCATCTTTTTTAGTTCGTTTTCATAAGACTCAATTTCATAATTGCTCTTTTTTAAATGCTTTAGTTGAACTAGCTGTATTTCTCTGGATCTAGTCTTCGCTAGATAGACTAGCCAGCTACCTAATACTCGGTCTATTCGACTGAAATCAGAGTCACGCATTCGATTCGGTTGATTAGCCGCTATCTATTCGACTGAAATCAGAGTCACGCATTCGATTCGGTTGATTAGCCGCTGTCTATTCGACTGGAATCAGACTTTCGCATCCAATCGGGTTGATTAGCCGTCGTCTATTCGACTGAAATCAGAGTCACGCGTTCGATTCGGTTGATTAGCCGCTATTTATTCGATCGAAATCAGAATCTCGTTTCCGATTCGGGCATTGATACTCTCTGAACGACGTTTTACGCTTCCCTGACAACGATGAGCGCAAATTTTTGAAATTGATTCATTAAGGTGTTTTAAAAATCGGAAGCCAAATGACAAAATGAAACCCTAGCTTTGGACTTTTTTAATAGTCCACTGGCTAGGGTTATGGTTGCAATCATAGATGTTGTATTACAAGTAGCAAGCATATTATTATTTTTTATTACCTTCAATAACGCGCAACTCTGGTTGATTGCCTGATCTTTTTTTGATCCGCGGCATCCGTTGCAGTTTTGATTGGCCACCTGTCTTTGCTTTCATGTTTGGTTTTACTTTAGCTCCAGATTTTCCATACATCTGTTTTGACTGCTTCAGTGCCTTTTTATAACCACTACTCACATTGCTTCTTCTTCGTACTAAGAAGAAATAGAGTAGAAAACCAACAATGACTGCGACACCAATCATCATCAGCATATTTCGTAAAAAGCCTCCTGGATTGATAATCAGTTGGCCTACTAAACCAATTACAGCAAGAATCGCAATTCCATAAGCTATCCATTTACCCCACTTCATTATTAGGCACTCCTTTCTATCCGACCTTTATTTATCATCATTATACCACTTTTGGATATCTATATACCTATTCTTATTGTATGATTTTCCCTTAATCGTCCAAATTAAAACCGAGGTGATTTGATGAGTGAGGAAAGTTATCCGAGAAAAAATCAAAATTTACTGGTGAAAAGCTTGGTAACTGGTTTTGTCGGTGCGTTATTATGGGGGGCAATCAGTTCGCTTGGTTACTTCATGTCTTTTTCGACTGTTTCGCATGCGAGTTTTATCCTTCGTTCGTTTTTTACAGGAAGCTGGACAGAAGGGTGGTCTGGAGAACTGATCAGCCTTCTCATCCTTGGTTTATTAGGCACCATTCCGGCAATTATTTATTATTATTTCTTTAAAAAGTTCGCACGTGTCATTCATGGGGTAATCTATGGAGTGATCTTATGGGCAGTTTTTTTCATTTTGCTAAACCCATATTTCTCTTACGTTCCAAATTTTAATGAACTAGAAATGGATACGATTGCGGCAACGGTTTGCCAGTTCGTTATGTACGGAGTATTCGTCGCCTACACGATTGCTTTTGATGCGAATGGTGAGCGGATTACTTTTCAAGAATAAGATTACAATTATCGGATGAATAACATGCCTGTACATTTTATGATAAACTAAAATTATTGTAGGAAAAAAAGGGGAATAGGCATGGAGAAGATTCTACTTCTAAATGGACCGAATTTAAATATGCTTGGCAAACGAAATCCTCAAGTGTATGGAACGGTTAATTTGGAAACGATTGAGAAACGTGTGCGAAACTTCTTGGTTGAACACGATATTTCTTTAGAGAGTTTTCAATCGAATCATGAGGGGGAATTAATTGATGCTCTTCATGAAGCGGATGACAACTATTCAGGGATTATTTTTAATCCAGGAGCCTATTCGCATACAAGCATTGCATTAAGAGATGCAGTGGAAGCCATTTCGACACCTGTCGTAGAAGTGCATATTTCCAATATTTATGCTAGAGAATCTTTTCGACAGTATTCGTATCTAGCTCCTGTAGTTTCGGGGCAAATTACCGGATTTGGGATAGAAGGATACTTAATGGCAGCTTATTCATTTTTGAAAAAACAATCATAAAGGGGAGAAAAACATGGAGAAACTACATAAGCTCAGAGAAATCATTAGAGAAGAAAGTGTAGACGGCATGTTGATTACGAATGGACAGAACAGACGTTATATGACTGGATTCACAGGTACTGCCGGAGTCGTATTGGTTACTGAAGATGAAGCTGTTTTCATTACTGATTTTCGGTATACAGAACAAGCGAAGGATCAAGTAAAAGGATTTACGATTGTAGAACATAAAGGCCCGGTTCACGTCGAAGTGGCAACCCAAGTCGAACAACTGGGAATCAAGAAATTAGGATTCGAGAAACAAGATTTGACTTATGCCATATTTGAACTTTATAAAAATGCGCTAAAGAGTGAATTTGTTCCAATTAATGGATTAGTGGAGAAATTACGCATTGTAAAATCTGATGAAGAACTTGCAATCATGAAAGAAGCCGGCAAAATTGCAGATGCCGCTTATGAACATATCCAGGGATTCATTAAACCAGGCGTCAAAGAAATTGACGTTTCGAATGAATTAGAATTCTTTATGCGTAAGCAAGGTGCAACGTCATCATCCTTTGATATAATTGTTGCTTCTGGTTACCGAGGAGCTTTACCTCATGGAGTTGCCTCCGATAAGGAAATTCAATCGGGAGAGCTAGTCACCCTTGACTTTGGCGCATTATATAAAGGATATTGTTCAGATATTACCCGTACGTTAGCCGTTGGTGAAGTCAGTGACCAATTAAAAGAAATTTATGATACCGTTTTACAGGCACAGCTCAAGGGAATGGAAGGGACAAAAGCCGGCATGACAGGAAAAGAGGCTGATGCACTTACCCGTGATTATATTGAAGAAAAAGGATACGGCTCTTATTTTGGACACTCTACTGGTCACGGATTAGGGATGGATGTACATGAAGCGCCAAGCTTATCTTTGAAATCGGATACCGAGTTGAAACCAGGTATGGTTGTAACCATTGAACCAGGGATCTACATCCCGAATGTCGGCGGTTGCCGAATTGAAGATGATATTGTTATTACTGAAAATGGCAATGAACCACTGAACTTTTCAACAAAAGAATTAATTACTCTTTAAAAGAGAGTAGAGGAGGAATATGAATGATTTCAGTAAACGATTTTAAAACAGGACAAACAATCGAGCTTGATGGTTCCATTTGGCAAGTTCTCGAATTTCAGCACGTAAAACCGGGTAAAGGTGCAGCGTTTGTTCGGTCGAAATTAAAAAATCTTGAAAACGGGAATACCCAAGAAAAAACGTTCCGAGCTGGAGAGAAAGTGAACACGGCACATTTGGAACGTCGCCCAATGCAATATTTATACTCGGTAGATGAAGACCATACATTTATGGATACAGAAACATATGATCAACTTGATATTCCAGGAGATACGATTAAAGAAGAACTGAACTTCTTAAAAGAAAATAGCCAAGTGACCGTTATGATTTATGACGGAAAAACACTGGGCATTGAATTACCAAAGAACGTTGAACTTGAAGTAATCGAAACCGAACCCGGCATAAAAGGTGATACAGCCAGTGGTGGAACAAAACCTGCAAAACTAGAAACAGGATATTCTGTACAAGTACCTTTCTTTGTCAACCAAGGAGACCGGTTAGTCATAAGTACAAGCGATGGAAAATATGTTTCCAGAGCTCACTAAATTTTGAATGAAAATTAAACCTGTAGTTAACGCCAATTTAGACGTTAACTACAGGTTTTTTTATACCCGGAATAATGTCTTTCTACCACTTTTTAATTACCCTCTGTTTTACTCCTTCTTTAATTAAAATTAATCAGACAACGAAATATATCATGATTCTCGCGAAATTCTCTTAAGCGTTAACGAAATAAGAATCACTTAAGTAATAGATTTCAAACGCATAACTCGAACCTACGCCTCATAGAATGAGATAAGACAAGCAAGGGGGAAGTTTTTTGGAAGAAGTATTAAACGTGTTGCCACCATATATTGTAAGCAAAATAAAAGAATCTATAACAGCAAGTGAACTGAATGAATTAGAAGAAATTCGACTTCGGGTTCACCGACCGACTGAAGTGGTATTAACGTCAAGGTCGATCATGATTGATTCCATTCAACTGACCCAAGAAGAATCGAAAAGATTTTTAGCTCGAATTACTCAACATTCTGTATATCGGTTAGAAGAAGAACTCAAAAGAGGGTTCATTACTTTACCTGGAGGGCACCGGATAGGTTTGAGTGGATCAGTGAATATCCAAGATGGAATGGTTAAGGCAATTAGCCATGTTTCATCATTTAATATCCGGGTTGCTAGAGCAATTATTGGTTCTGCTCAGATGATTAGTCCAATGATCATGGACAACCATTCAAATGTGTTGAATACGTTGATTGTGGGTCCACCGAAAACAGGAAAAACAACTATTTTGCGAGATATCATCAGGCAAATAAGCGATGCAGAGAATGGTTTTCAGCACCATCGTGTTGGGTTAATTGATGAGCGAAATGAAATTGCAGCGACATTAAACGGTATCCCACAACAGCCTGTCGGAAATCGAACGGATGTAATGTCCGATTGTCCGAAGGCAGAAGGAATCATAATGATGATTCGATCAATGTCTCCAGAAGTGATTGTTGTAGATGAAATTGGCCATGAAAAAGACTCACAAGGGTTACTTGAGGCAGTCTATGCAGGAGTTAAGTTGATCTGTAGTGTTCACGGAGAATCGATAGAAGATATACAGAAAAGACCTTCAATTCAAGCGTTAATTCGTGAAAGAGCCATCGAGCGCTTTGTTTTCCTAGATCGACTGTCCCCACCTGGTACTGTCAAAAACGTATATAACCATCGGTTTGAAGAAATCAAAAGAGCCGAGAGGATAAGGAGTGTACAGCATGAAATGGATCGGCATGCTGCTCATCCTGTTCACGTGCACGTGGGTAGGAATCGATAAATCAAATAAGTTTAAAGGTAGAACCAATCAATTACGCGAATTCATTCAAGCACTGCAATTAATGGAAGCAGAAATGACATTTGGAAAGTTGCCGATTCAGTCATTGTTTGAATTACTTTCTGAACAATTAAGCGAGCCAGTTTCCCACTTTTTCGACGATCTCAATAAGCGACTCACACACGTTGATTATTCACTTCAAGAAGTTTGGCAGGAGACCATTCAAAATCACTTTCATCGGCTGGCACTGACTAAAAAAGATCTCCATGTATTGAAGCAATTTGGAGATACATTAGGATTGCACGATTTAGTGCAACAAAAGAAACAAATTGAGTTAGCATCGATTCATTTACATAAGCAGTTGAATGAATCTGTTGAAGAGGAGAAACGGTTTGCGAATATGAGCCGAACATTGGGATTACTGACAGGCGTTTTAATTGTATTGGTTTTGATTTAGGAGAGGGGGATGAATCGATGCAAGATATTTATATTTTGTTTCAAGTGGCAGGTGTCGGCATTATTGTCGCAATCATTCATACCGTTCTGAAACAAATGGGTAAGGAAGACATTGCTCATTGGGCAACTTTAATTGGCTTTATTATCGTCTTAGTGATTGTCATCGATTACTTATCCCGTTTATTCAACCAAATTAAATCCGTTTTTATCTTACAAATGATCATGTAAAGGAACGGTATACATGGGATCAATTTTACAGCTTTTCGTTATTATCATGGTAGCCGCAATGTTAGTCGTCATCGTCCGTGAACAAAATGAGTCTATTAGTTTTTTACTCGTTTTACTCCTTGGAATTTTTGTTTTTTTGTTTGTGTTAAACCAAGTCGAACAACTATTTAATTTATTTCAGTCCATTGTTTCTAAATTCGATGTATCACTGCTGCACCTAGATACGATGATCAAAGTAATTGGTGTTGCGTATCTGACAGAATTCATCTCACAGCTTTTAAAAGATGCTCAGTTGAACTCAGTTGCCGTCAAGGTCGAAATAGTCGGTAAACTTTTTATCCTATTATTAGCTTTACCGATTTTCATCTCAGTCCTTGAAACATTAATGTCATTTATTCCGCAATAAAAAGGAGATTAGATCGATGCGGTTTTTCGTCGCCTTCTCTGTCGTTGTCTTTATGATTTTAGCTTTTATTCCTGTACATGCAACTGCAGAGGAGCAACAAATGGACTTGGAAATGGATGAGCAATGGATCGACACCGAAGAAATACAAGTCTATTGGCAGGACGCACTCAGACAATATCGTGAATTTATACCACTATCTGCAGATGAACATTGGTTGGATGCTGTAAAAGATGGATCCATCTTTTCGATTAAAGATTGGTTCAATGGGTTCCTACTGTTTTTCTTGGAAGAATGGCGTACAAATGGCAAGTTAATCGGCATGCTATTTTTACTCTCCTTATTGAGTGTCTTTTTGAAAATTCTCGTCGGTTCATTTGAAAATAGCTCAGTCAGTAAGATCAGTTACTTAGTTATTTTTGGTGTTTTATTGACTGTGGCGATATCTAGTTTCTACCAAGCCGTTAATTATACAACAGAAACAATTGAGTCGCTAAGTCACTTTATGTTTGCCTTATTACCACTCATGTTAAGTTTGATGGCTTCATTTGGAAATGTTGCGACGGTTGCTTTTTTTCAACCATTAATACTTGTGTTTACCCAAGTTTCAGGAGTTCTGATCAGTAAGTTGGTTCTACCGTTACTATTCATTTCAGCAATTTTACATATTGCTAGTTTCGTTAACGAGGAGTTTAACGTTTCACGCCTGGCTGATCTATTTAAATATGTTGCTTTTGTCATTATGGGTGCATTTTTAACCTTATTTGTTTCACTCATGTCTTTGCAAGGTGTGAATGCTGCTGTGACAGATGGTGTCGCGATCAGAGCTGCCAAGTATGTGACAAGCAATTTTATTCCTGTCATAGGCCGGATGTTCACAGATGCTACGGATACAGTTCTCTCAGCTTCCATATTATTAAAAAATTCGATCGGGATTGCAGGTGTCATCATCATCTTGTTGATTACTTTATTTCCTGTCATTAAGGTACTTGTGATTGGATTGATTTTCAAAGTGACTTCTGCAGTACTTCAACCGATTGCCGATGGTCCAGTCGTGGATTTAATCGATGTAATGGGAAAATACATTCTATATATTTTAGTTGCTTTATTACTCATGTCACTCATGTTTTTCTTTGCGATTGTGATGTTAATTATTGTCAGTAACATGACGCTGATGATCCGCTAAGGAGGTGTCTCCAATGTCATTTTTAATGAACTGGGTTTCGCAAATCGTCTTATTTATTTTCTTGGCGACAATTGTCTCCTTATTGATTCCGAAAAATTCGCATGAAAAAGTAATTAAGCTCGTATTTGGATTAATTGTGTTTCTATTATTTCTTCATCCATTGAAAATGATTTTCCAAGTGGAACCTGATCAAATCATTTCGCAAATACAGTTGGAGGAATTCTTACAAGGAGAAAAAGATATAGAAAAAGAGATTTCTGATAAAAAAATAGAAATACAAGCCTCCACTGATGCATATATATTAGAACAGCTAGAAAAACAAGTAGAAAACACGGTAGGTGAGGAGTTGATGGCTACATATGGCGTAAGTGTTCAAGACATTACTATCCAGATGAAAGAAAACGCAACCGAAGAAGAACCTCAAATGGACGAAGTTACATTTAGACTTGCAGAAAACAAACAAGAATTAATCGAACCAATTGAAGATGTATCAATCCCTGCTAGTAACCATACAGACCGGAGAGATCGTGATATAGAAATCGCACAGTCGATTTCTTCATTATTAGATCTTCCTCTTCAGGCAGTTGAAATTGAATGGGAAGGAGGATGATCCGATGGGTCTTAAACAGTGGTTTCAAACAGAATCCGAGAAAGGTCAAAAACCTACTAAAAAATCATACGTTTTGCTAATTGGGCTAGTTGGAATCTTGTTCATTCTCGTTTCAAATATCTTTTCAGATTCTTCGAAAGAGGATGAACAACCAATGACAGAAAAGCAAGAAGTATTTCTGAAGAATGAAGCCAAAAAAGAAACAAATGAACGGAACATCACTCAAATTCAAGAGGAAACAGAAGATATGTTGACAGAAGCATTGAATGCTCTTGCAGGCGTATCCGATGTACAAGTTGTCGTTCAATTAAATGCTTCGGATTTAAAAATTTATGAAAAAAACCAAACAACTAGTTATCAAAAAACCGATGAAGATGATCAGAATGGCGGTACGCGCACAGTTGATGACGAAACCGTCGAAGATCAAACAGTGCTAATTCGAAAAAACAATAATGAAGAACCATTGTTGATTCAAACAAGAAACCCTGAGATTCGAGGGGTGTTAGTCATTGCAGAGGGGGTTGATCAAATTCAGGTCAAGCAAATGGTAATCGATTCAGTTTCAAGGTTGTTAGATGTATCTACGCACCGAATAGCAGTAATGCCAAAAAGTTAGGAGGAATATAATGGTTTTAAAGAAACAAACAGTCTGGTTAATTACAATGTTGAGTTTATTGATTGTATTGAGTGTGTACTATATGCTTCCGGGTGATGACCAAGCAGCGATGAGTGATTTAGAGGATGACCAAAAAGAAGAAGAACGTTCAGATGAAGAAGAAGGTGACGATGCTGAAAGTGAAAATTTCGTCGTATCTGAGCTACCAACAGGTGATTATTTCCAAACCATCCGACTCGAAACGGAAGATGCTAGAAGTGAAATGAAAGAAAAGCTCTCCGAAGTCATTTCTTCCACTACAGCGACTAGTGAAGAAAAAAATGACGCCATGGACCAAATCTATTCCATTGAAACCGTTTCTCAAAAAGAATCTTTGTTAGAAAAGATGATCATTCAGGAAAAAGACTATGAAGATGTCCTTGTTCGTAAAGACGATACAAATGTAAATGTTACTGTTATGGCCAATGAGTTGTCCAAAACAGATGCCAACCATATTATGCAAATGGCGCGTGATGAATTTGGTATGCTGGACGTTTCAGTAAAGTATCAAGGTGAGGTCAGTCAGCAAGAGGAATCCGGTGATGAACCAGACCAAGACGAATCTGGTGATAATGAACAGTCACAGCAAGACGAATCCGGTGATGATGAACAATCAGATGATACGCAAGAGGAAGAAGAACAAGAGCAAGAACAGGAAGATCAAGCTTAATTATGAATTTGATACATTCATTTATACACCAATCGGGATCATTAATCTTGGTTGGTGTTTTTGTTTTGTTAAGCCTTGATGGATGTAATGTCATCTTCTTAAAATGAATGAGTCTAAAGGCTGAATTGACTTACCTGCGAGCTTGATTTTGTTCGCTATTGGCAAATAGTTGTGAAAATTAAGTTGAACATTGATTGCCATTTATCGTACAATTAAACCATTAACGCATGATTAAATTGAAAAGGAGTGCCAATGATATGCTAAAGGTACAAGAGATTCGCGAACTGATCAAATTAATTGACGAGTCATCAATTACAGAATTTAAGTATGAAACAGATAATGCTGAGGTTCATTTAAAGAAAGGAACAGGAGAAGCGCCGGCTGCTCCAACCGCTCAACCTTCAGTAGTGCAACCAACTGAACAATCAGCTCCAGCATCAACATCTGAGAAACCTGAAGCGGCAAGCCAACCAGAAAAAACAGCTGAAAAACCAGCAGAAAAACAAGAAGAGGCAGTAGATACTCCTACAGATTATGATCATGAAATTACCTCACCGATGGTTGGTACATTTTATGCCTCCCCATCACCAGATGAGGATCCATATGTTAAAACAGGGGATCGAGTAGAAGGTAACTCTGTTGTATGCATTGTAGAAGCAATGAAGCTATTTAATGAAATCGAAGCCGAAGTAAACGGAGAAATTGTAGAAATATTAGTTGAAGACGGCGAGTTGGTTGAATACGGACAACCGTTGTTTAGAATTAAAAAAGCGTAAGGAGGGATTGTCCGTGATTGAACGAATTCTAGTTGCCAACCGCGGTGAAATTGCCGTGCGAATTATACGAGCTTGTAAAGAAATGGGCATTGAGAGTGTTGCTGTATATTCTGAAGCCGATAAAGAGTCATTGCATGTTCAACTGGCAGATGAAGCTTATTGTATCGGACCAACCTCTAGTAAAGACAGTTATTTGAACAAGACAAATATTATGAGTGTTGCGAAGTTAACGAATTGTGATGCCATTCATCCTGGATATGGTTTCTTAGCTGAAAATGCTGATTTCGCAGAGATGTGTGAGGAATGTAACGTCATCTTTATCGGTCCGAGTGCTGAAGCGATTTCTAAGATGGGGACAAAAGATGTTGCGCGAGAAACGATGCAAGACGCCGGCGTCCCAATTGTACCTGGATCAGAAGGTATTATCGCTGATGTGGAAGAGGGTAAAAAAGTAGCTAATGAAATCGGTTATCCTGTCATCATTAAAGCGACAGCTGGCGGTGGCGGAAAAGGGATCCGAGTCGCTAAAAATGAAGAAGAATTGATAAAAGGGATTCGACTTACCCAAAATGAAGCAGAAACAGCTTTCGGAAATCCGGGTGTTTATTTAGAAAAATACATTGAAAATTTCCGTCACGTCGAAATTCAAATCATGGCAGATGGTCATGGGAATGCTGTGCACTTAGGAGAGAGGGATTGTACGGTTCAAAGACGATTGCAGAAGTTGATTGAAGAAACTCCTTCTCCAGCAATTAATGAAAAAACAAGAGCCGATATGGGACAGGCAGCAGTACGTGCAGCTCAAGCAGTTGACTATATCGGCGCAGGAACAGTTGAGTTTATTTACGACTTGGAAGACCAAACATATTATTTCATGGAAATGAATACACGGATTCAAGTAGAGCATCCTGTCACAGAAATGGTTACTGGAATTGATTTAATTAAGGAAATGATTCGTGTATCCAGTGGTGAAGAATTATCGGTCAAGCAAGAGGATATTCAATTCGAAGGTTGGTCAATTGAATGTCGGATTAATGCCGAAGATCCATATAAAAACTTCATGCCTTCTGCAGGAAGAATTGAAATGTATCTGCCACCAGGAGGTTTTGGGGTTCGCGTGGATTCTGCTGCTTATTCCGGTTGGATGATACCGCCTTATTATGATTCCATGATTGCGAAATTAATTACACATGGTGCCACAAGACAAGAAGCTATTGATAAAATGAAGCGTGCTTTAGATGAATTCATGATTGAAGGTATTCACTCAACAATTCCTTTTCATCAACGTATGATGAATCACTCTGTATTCGTTTCAGGTGATTTCAATACGAAATTCCTTGAAAATTATAAAGTAATGGAAGAAGATGGAGAGTAGAAAGAGGTGAGCATTAATGGATGATAAACAACTGTTGAATGTCAGTGATGACGAATCGTTAGGACGTGTAGAAATCGCACCGGAAGTAATTGAAGTCATTGCAGGAATTGCTGCAAATGACGTCAGTGGCGTTGCGAATATGCGTGGAAATATCGCATCGAATGTTTCAGAAAAATTAGGTAAGAAAAGACACGGAAAAGGCGTTAAAGTGGAATTGAAGAATGAAGGGATCAAAATTGATATCTTCACCGTTCTTGATTATGGGATATCTGTTCCAACTGTCGCACAAAAAATACAAGATAATATCCGGACAACATTACGAAATATGACTGCATTAGAGATTCTAGAAATCAATGTTCACGTTGTCGGTATTCAGATTGAAGATAAGTCTGAAGAAAAAGCGTAAAAGTAAAAAGTCTAACAATGGAAAGAGTTCTTTCTGTTGTTAGGCTTTTTTATTGTCATCTGCTGCTAGATGAACTTGTTCAATATATTCTTTTTTATTTCTCATGTTTCATGGTAAACTAACGAAGGATATTATGTATATAATAATAAGTGAAAAGTGGTTAGTTAAGGAGTTTATATATGATTTCAAGAAAACACGCAAGAGAAAAAGCATTTCAAGCATTGTATCAATTGGATATCAACGAAACAGTGAATTATGAGGATTTATTCCGAGCAATTGAGGAAGAAGTGGATGCATACGCTCATGAACTGATCGAAGGGGTCTTTAAATATCGACAGAAAATCGACGCGGCAATCAGTGAAAAATTAGAAAAATGGTCTTTTAATCGTATAGGCACAGTGGAAAAAACAGTACTTCGAATTGCTGTGTATGAAATTTTGTATATAGATGATGTGCCTGTTAAGGTTTCAATCAATGAAGCTGTTGATATAGCGAAACGTTTTAATGAAGAGCAATCCGGAAAATTCATTAACGGTATTTTATCAAAATTCACTACAAAATAAGGGGGAACGCACAATGACCAAAATTATGTACGGAACTGAGTTAGCCAACAAAATGCGTTCCGACTTAAAGAATGAAGTAGAAGACTTGGCGAAAAAAAATATACAACCAGGCTTGGCTGTAATTATTGTTGGCGATGATTACGCTTCGAAAACGTATGTGCGAATAAAGCGAAATGCAGCAGAAAAAATCGGGATCTACTCGAAAATAGTTGAATTCACCGATGATCTACAAGAAGAAACACTCATCAAAAAAATTAATGAATTCAATGAAGATGAAAGTATCCATGGAATACTGGTCCAGCTTCCTCTTCCACCACAAATTGACGAGCGTAAAATCTTAGAAACGATCAAGCCAGAAAAAGACGTAGATGGATTCCATCCCATTAATGTAGGTCGATTATCAAATAATCAACCAGGGTTTATTCCCTGTACTCCACTAGGCATTGAAAAAATGCTTACTTATTATGGAGTGGAAGTAGCAGGTAAACATGCAGTCATTGTCGGACGAAGCAATATTGTCGGAAAGCCGATTGGGCAAATATTATTAAATAAAGATGCAACTGTTACTTTCTGTCATTCAAAAACGAAAAACTTGAAAGAAATCACAAAGCAAGCTGACCTTTTGATCGTTGCGGTTGGTCAAGCACATACCATCACCGAAGATATGATCAAAAAAGGAGCAGTCATTGTTGATGTTGGAAACACTTATTTGGAATCAGGCAAGGTGGTTGGAGATGTTGCTTTTGAAGAAGTAAAAGAAAAAGCGGATTTTATAACACCTGTTCCTAAAGGTGTCGGACCGATGACGATCACAATGCTTTTGTATAATACGGTTCTTTCAGCAAAGACACAAATAAGTCAAGACTAAAAATTATTGGCGTCAAAAGGTGGAGAGAAATGGATAAACGATATTTGACGGTTACTGCCTTAACAAAATATTTAAAGAGAAAGCTTGAAACAGACAAACATTTAAGGAATGTATGGCTACAAGCAGAGATCTCCAATTTCAACCACCACTCACGTGGTCATATGTATTTTACATTAAAAGACCAAAACTCAAGAATTTCTGCCGTCATGTTTTCATTTCAAAATAAGTTTATGAAATTTCGACCTGAGAATGGCATGAAAGTTTTGGTTAAGGGCGAAGTGAATCTCTATGAACCACAGGGACAGTACCAGCTTTATGTACAAGCGATGGAACCTGATGGGATTGGTTCACTTTATTTAGCGTATGAAGAATTAAAGAAAAAACTAACGCAAGAAGGTTTATTCCAAGAAGAACGCAAAAAACAAATACCTTCCTTTCCAAAGCATATCGGCATTATCACTTCGCCTACAGGGGCAGCTATTCGTGATATTTTAACAACAATCGAACGACGCTTTCCGTTTATCAAACGAACATTACTTCCCGTCAATGTCCAAGGACGAGATGCCGCTCCATCGATTGTAAAAGCAATTGAAAAAGCGAATGATGAGTCATTTGATGTGTTGATTATTGGTAGAGGTGGAGGCTCTATTGAAGAGCTTTGGGCTTTCAATGAGGAGCAAGTTGCACGCGCGATCGCAAAATCATCGATTCCGATCATCTCAGCTGTTGGTCATGAAACGGACTTTACGATAAGCGATTTTGTCTCAGATTTACGAGCACCTACACCGACAGCTGCAGCAGAACTCGCTGTACCATCCATGCTTGAATTACATAATCAATTAACCCATCTGGAAAACCGTTTGAATTATCACTTGAACGCAGAAATCAAACGAAAAAAAGAGCAACTCAGATCATTGGAAAACACCTACGCTTTTAAGTATCCGGTTCAACTAACACAACAGAAAGAACAGGATTTTGATCGACTCGTCGCCGGATTAGATCGGAATATGCGGATACTTCTAGATCGAAAAGAGCAACAATTTGAACGTCGGAAAGAACAGATGATCAGCCATTCACCTCGTCACCTTGTTGCGGAAAAGAAGAGCGAGCTACATTATTTATCGCAATCAATCGTGAAGTCTGCATCGAATCTTTTCGATCATAAAGCGACTAAGTTCTTTAATCAATTAGAAAAACTGACAATCTTAAGTCCGTTGGAAACGATGAAAAGAGGCTACGGGATCGTTTACCAATCTTCCGGAGAGCTTATAAAGACAACTGAAAAAGTAAACGTCGGCGACCAAGTTCGTGTATCTTTATCGGATGGAATGATGGATTGTAAAGTGGAACAATTAATCGAAAGGAATGATTCGGATGTCTGAAGAAACAAAGACGGCCAACGAGGAACTGAACTTTGAGCAGGCGATGGAACAATTGGAAGAAATCGTGCGTGCATTGGAAGAGGGTGACGTACCATTGGAAAAAGCGATTGAGCTGTATAAAAAAGGTATGGAACTTTCAAAAATCTGCAATCAAAAATTAACTTCTGTCGAAAAAGAAATGACGCAAATCATGAAAGATAATGGTGCAACGGAAGATTATACAATGGAGGAAGAACCAGGTGAAAATTGATCGTTTCATTTTGGATAAACAAAAATTCATTGATAGCAAGTTAATTGAATTGGTTGGAGATCTTCAAGCACCAGGTCATTTGAAAAAAGCGTTCGACTATGCAATAAAAGCAGGAGGAAAGCGATTACGCCCAATACTAATGATGTCGACGTATGAAGGCTTTTCGAATTCAATAGATAAAGTAACACATCCAGCTCTTGCTTTGGAATTCATTCATACCTACTCTTTAATTCATGATGATTTACCGGCGATGGATGATGACGATTTACGTCGGGGGCAACCTACCTTGCACCGAGAATTTGATGAAGCCACCGCAATATTAGTTGGAGATGGTCTACTGACGTATGCCTTTCAATTGATTTCCTCTTCACCGAACCTGGAAGCCGAGGAAAAAATATATGTCATTCAACAATTGAGCCAAGCAAGCGGCATTGACGGCATGATCGGTGGACAATATTTGGATTTAAAAGCTGAAAACGAAGAAATTGATGAGTATGAATTATCCACCATTCATAATAAGAAAACAGGAGCATTGATTCAAGCGGCGATTAAAGTTGGTGCCTATTTAGGTGGGGCCACACCACCACAAATTGAATCATTGCAATCTTTTGGGTACTATTTAGGTTTAATATTTCAAGTTCAAGATGATCTATTGGATGTTGAAGGCGATGCCACACAACTAGGAAAGCCAATCGGTAGTGATGTAGCTAAAAACAAGAGCACCTATCCGAAACTACTCGGCTTACAAGAGGCAAAAAAACGAAAAAGCCAATATATGGAAAAAGCAAAGGAAGCCTATATAGCTTCTAATGTTGATCAACCATATCTTCTACAGCTTATTGATGTGTTTGGCAACCGTTCAAATTAGGTTCAATAAATTGTATGAACATAACTTCTGTGATAAAATAAAATTAATTAGGGAGTGGAACAGTATTCTAGTCGACCCTCCATTTCTGAAGGCGGGCCTAAAAATCCGCCAAAGGGCACATCGATGAAGTTCCTTGTGTTGGCTTGAGGCGCCCAGCCTGGGGTCAATGCTGGGAGTTAAGGTTGTAGGGCGATCCACAAAGGCATGTGGGCGTAGACCCTGCTTCCGCGGAGGCCCACTATTGTGTTTCGATGATTGCGCTTATCGAGATATGAAGTGGGGTATGAACCTGCTGGATAGGGGGGAACTCTATCGGCAGCGTAGCCTGCCTTGAGTGGTAGTTAGGGGATTGCAATTTAACATGGTGAAACGATTGGCCGTCGTTACAGCGTGTGAGCACAATTGCATGAAATAATTACTGCAAAAGAGGCTAGGAAATGGTCAAAGGTTGTTGAGGAAATCTCCTAGACTGTCGTAACATGCACTTAAATGGGATTATGGTGTGGACTAAGTGGTAATCCAGTCTAGCTGGCGGTGACGCGGCTAAGGTTGCTTTAAAGGGAAACCGCCAATGTGGCAACACATGGTAGTGACTTGGGAAAACCTACTGGACCTAAGCCACAATTTTTACCATTTAAGTGTCCATTCCCTCGATACATATGCGTTATTTGGTTAGTATGCGCTTAGATGAGGGTACTTATGAAAAAAAGTTTGTTAAAACGTTCAATTAAATTTAGTATTGGAATTGCCGTTATCACTGCTGTGTTAGCGGCCATTTTTTCAGTTATATCAAATGCTTCGTTAGAAGGTACAAGCTGGTATTTAGGCTTACTTATTGTTTTATTTATTGTATTGATTGGTGTATTCTTTGATATGATGGGAGTAGCTGCTGCAGCTGCAAATGAAAAGCCATTTCATTCGATGGCTTCTGAAAAAGTGACAGGTGCACGAGAAGCGATTGTCATCGTGAGAAATGCAGATCGATTTGCTACATTTTGTAACGATGTAATCGGGGATATTTCAGGGATCATTAGTGGTGCAGCATCAACTTTAGTCGTCATTCAATTGGCGGCCGTATTTCAATCAAATGATCTAACCAACCTACAATTCATATTAAATATCACACTAACAAGCTTTGTAGCCGCGTTGACGGTTGGTGGAAAAGCAATAGCGAAGACATATGCCATTCACCGCTCAACAGAAATTATATTAGTTGTAGGGAAAATGTTTGCTTTTTTCGATAAAAAGTTGCATATTAAAATTTTACCCGATTTAAAGAAAAAGAAGCGAAAAGAAATAAAAACATAAGGTGAGGGATCCGGATTATGGATCTTAAAGATATTAAGACTCCATCTGATATCAAGCAATGCTCGATCGATGAGTTAAAAAAACTAAGTAAAGAAGTTCGTCATTTTCTAATTGAGGAGCTTTCTAAGACAGGTGGCCACTTAGGTCCCAATTTAGGCGTTGTCGAATTGACGATTGCTCTGCATCATGCTTTTGACAGCCCAAAGGATAAATTTATTTGGGATGTTGGACACCAGGCATACGTCCATAAAATGTTGACGGGACGTATGGAAGGATTCAATACACTAAGACAGTATAAAGGACTTTGCGGGTTTCCTAAGCGTTCGGAAAGTGACCACGATATTTGGGAAACTGGTCACAGTTCCACCTCTTTGTCGGCAGCAATGGGAATGGCAATTGCGAGAGACATTCGTGGCGAAGACCATGCTGTTGTTCCGATTATCGGTGATGGTGCGTTGACCGGTGGAATGGCACTTGAGGCATTAAATCATATCGGACATGAGAAGAAAAATATGATTGTCATTTTAAATGATAACGAAATGTCTATTGCCCCTAACGTAGGCGCTCTGCACAATGTGTTGGGCCGACTTCGGAGTGGACAAAGATACAATTATGTAAAAGACGAAATGGAATATCTTTTGAAAAAAGTTCCTGCAATCGGAGGCCGACTAGCATCAACAGCCGAGCGAATGAAAGACAGTATGAAGTATTTCGTTGTTCCGGGGATGTTCTTTGAAGAGCTTGGATTCACTTACTATGGTCCAATTGATGGACATAGTTATGAAGATTTATTCCGTTCAATTCGTTACGCGAAGAAAACGGAAGGACCAATAATCCTCCATGTGATCACGAAAAAAGGTAAAGGTTATCGTCCAGCGGAATCGGATACGATCGGTACATGGCATGGTGTTGGACCCTATAAAATCGATTCAGGTGAATCATTGAAAAAAAGCAGTTCAGGCCCTGCTTGGAGTAAGGTGATCAGCGATTCCTTGATGAAAATCGCAAAAGACGATGAAGAAGTAGTCGCTATTACTCCAGCAATGACAGTCGGATCAAAGTTAGAAGATTTCAAGAAAGAATTTCCAGATCGTTTATTTGATGTCGGAATTGCTGAACAGCATGCAACAACAGTATCTGGTGGACTGGCAGCTGTTGGAATGAAACCATTCTTATCGATTTATTCGACGTTTTTGCAACGAGGATTTGACCAAGTGGTTCATGATATCGCCAGACAAAACTTACCTGTGACCTTTGGTATTGACCGGGCTGGTCTTGTGGGAGCAGACGGAGAAACACATCAAGGTGTTTTCGACATTTCCTTCTTGCGGCATTTGCCAAATATGAGAATTATGATGCCGAAGGATGCGACTGAGGCACAGAATATGGTTTATACAGCATTGAACCAAACAGATGGTCCAATGGCAATTCGGTATCCTCGTGGGAATGCAAAAGAGGCGCCAAAAGACGTTCCATTTGAAAAGGTTCCAATCGGTTCTTGGGAAGTTCTTAAAAATGGACAAGATGGTGTCATCCTTGCATTTGGAACAATGCTTGATGTGGCGTTGAAAGCTGCTGATCAGTTAAGCGAAGAAGGTTTATCTGTTCGCGTAGTTAACGCGCGCTTTATTAAACCGTTGGATGAGAATATGATTAAACAAATCGTGAAAGAAAATATACCGATTTTAACGATAGAAGAGCATGCCTTACAAGGTGGTTTCGGAAGCGCTGTTCTTGAATTTATTGAACAAGAAGACTATTTATTCCCATATGTTTATCGAATGGGACTTCCAGATTATTTTGTTGAACACGGTAGTGTCGGTGAGCTACTTGAAGAAACAGGTTTAACTGTAGAAAATGTTAAGAAGAAGATTAAACGAATTGTACCATTACAAAAGAAAAGAGCTTAACGTATGAAAAGAGTTCGATTAGATGTCCTTTTAGTCGAAAAAGGTTATTTTGAAACAAGAGAAAAAGCAAAACGATCTATAATGGCCGGTCTTGTTCACTCGGAAAACGAGCTATTGGACAAGCCGGGTGTTAAGATCGATCCAAATACAAAAATTACCGTTAAAGGAAAAGCAGTACCTTATGTAAGTCGAGGTGGCTTGAAGTTAGAAAAAGCGTTAAAAGAATTTAATGTCAATATTGCTAATAAGTTAGTGATGGATATTGGTTCTTCTACAGGTGGTTTTACGGATTGCGCCTTATCTTTTGGTGCCAAGGAAGTTTATGCCATCGATGTAGGATATAACCAGCTTGACTGGAAAATGAGAAGTGATGAACGTGTGCATGTCATGGAGCGAATGAATTTTCGCTATGTCACACCTGAAGATCTAAAATACGGTAATCCGAATTTTGTTGTAACGGATGTTTCATTTATATCTCTGCGATTAATTTTCCCCACGATAAAAAAGCTTGTACAAGATGATACTGATATTATAGCTTTAATTAAACCTCAGTTTGAAGCAGGAAAAGAAGAAGTCGGGAAAAAAGGGATTGTCCGCAATCCAAAGACGCATGAAAAAGTCATCCGTGAGCTAACAGACTTTATCGTTTCTGAGGGCTTTCAAGCCATAGCATTAAGTTATTCACCTATTACGGGTGGTGATGGGAACATCGAATATTTGATTCACGCAAAGTGGTCGACAGAAGGAGAAATAGATCTCATCAGTGATAAAATTAATGAGGTCATTTCATCAGCTCATCAATCTTTATAAGAACCTTGGTTAAAGTCTGTGTACTTGCAATGGTGAAAATGTCGTAACCTTTAGGAATAGTGAGGAATGACAAGTGAAAAAGACGCAACGGTTAATTAAAATGCGTGAGATTATTACAAAGAATGAGATCGAGACGCAAGATGAACTCGTTCGCCAGTTCAATGAACAAGGTTATAATGTAACGCAAGCGACAATCTCACGTGATATTAAAGAACTCCAATTGGTCAAAGTGCCGACGGAAAAAGGAACGTATAAATACAGCTTACCGATTAAACCAACTGGAAATCCTCGTGAAAAGCTCTCCCGGTCTTTAATGGACAATTTAGTGACAATCGATCAGGCCAACTGTTTTATTGTTTTAAAAACATTGCCTGGTAATGCTCAATCGGTTGGTGCTTTAATCGATCAATTGGATTGGGAAAATATGATGGGAACTATTTGTGGAGACGATACTTGCTTAATTATTTGTCGATCGGAAGAAAGTCGTGCGGCAGTATATGAACGATTTATGGAAATGATTTATTAATTGAGGTGACACAATGCTTGGT
Source organism: Allobacillus sp. SKP2-8 (assembly GCF_007559355.1). Taxonomy (NCBI): domain Bacteria; kingdom Bacillati; phylum Bacillota; class Bacilli; order Caryophanales; family Bacillaceae; genus Allobacillus; species Allobacillus sp. SKP2-8. The sequence goes on from NZ_VMHF01000001.1 coordinate 75,844, forward strand.
CAACTTTCAATCAAAGATTTTGCAATCATTGATGAAATAACATTAGATTTTAAAGATGGATTAACCGTGCTTACAGGGGAAACAGGGGCTGGTAAATCCATTATTATTGATGCAATTCAATTGTTGGCAGGTGCACGGGCTTCAGTTGAATTTGTACGTCACAATCAAGACCAAGCAAGGATTGAAGGACTCTTCTTTATTGATGATGAAAAACATGAAGTATATGATGTACTTTCGCATTTTCATTTACCGATTGATGAAGAAGGAAATATCATTTTAGAACGATACATAACGGCTAAAGGAAAAAGTATATGTCGGGTAAATCATAAATTGGTGACTTTAGCAATCCTGAAAGAAGTTGGAAGTAAGCTAATTGATATACATAGCCAACATGAAACACAATCATTAATGAATCCTGAACAGCATATTGAGTTGATGGATCAATTTGATGCAAAAAAAATAACCTCTTCTAAAAATGATTATTTAATGATTTTTAATGAACTGAAGAAAGCTAAAGAACGAATGAAAGAGCTTTCTGAAAGCGAACATAAAACGAACGAACGTCTAGACTTACTGACTTTTCAATTGAGTGAACTTCAAGAAGCTCAACTGGAACCGAATGAAGACGTACAATTGGAAAAAGAACGAAATCAGTTAGCGAATTATGAGCGGATTTTTGATGGACTTCAAACAGCTTATGGCTCCCTTTATGGTGAAAACAGAGGACTTGATTTCTTATCCAATGCGATGAATGCACTCGAACAAATTGAAGATGTAGATGACCAATTACAAAAGATTTCAGAACAAATGAAGTCACATTATTTTGCTTTAGAGGAATTAAGCTTTGATATCCGGCATGAATTAGATCAGATGGAATTTCATCCTGATCGGCTAAATGAGATTGAATCCAGATTATTTGAATTAAATCGACTGAAGAGAAAGTACAATAAAGATTTGGAAGGGCTCATGTCTCATATGGCTAAAATGGAAGAAGAACTTGAGCAACTTCAACATCGCGAAACTCATCTACAGTCTTACGAAAAGCAGATTGATGAACTGACTAAGGATGCCTTAATTGAAGCAGAACAGCTGCATACACTACGGAAAAAGATCAGCGTTGACTTAACGAAAGAAATTCAACAGGAATTGAAGGACTTATATTTAGAAAAAGCGGTTTTTGAAGTTGACTTCACGCAACCTTCAGGTGATGTGAATTGGAAAGATAAATCAATCAGATTGACTCATGAAGGTTTTGATCAAGTGCAATTCAAAATTAGCACAAATCCAGGAGAACCCTTAAAGCCTCTCCACAAAGTGGCTTCAGGCGGTGAAATCTCAAGAATTATGCTTGCGCTAAAACGAATCTTTTCTAAGCACCAAGGGATTACGAGCGTAATTTTCGATGAAGTCGATACAGGAGTCAGTGGCCGGGTCGCACAAGCGATCGCTCAAAAAATCGTTGATATTTCTAAAGGTTCTCAAGTACTCTGTATTTCCCATTTACCGCAAGTAGCGGCAATGGCTGATCAACATTACCGTATTGAAAAAATTCAAAAAAATGGTGAATCGACACGAACAACAGTCAATTTATTGACCGATGAACAGGCGATAGAAGAGATCGGTCGGATGATTTCTGGAGAAACAATGACAGAATCAACTAAACAACATGCCAAAGAACTGATTGAACAATCGATTCAGTTGAAAAATGCATAATAATTATTTTCATGCTATCTGGTAATCGGATAGCTTTTTTTATTATCCAAACCTTTCTTAAATCAAAATCTTCATAAAAAATGCGATCTATACGTCATAATTTCACTCATAAAAGGAAAAGTTAAACTTCATTGCATGGTATTAAGTCGTTTAAAAACCATCGATTTAGCTCAAATTAATGGTGAAACATCAGAAGATGAAAACACCATGAAATGAGGAGTTGAATATATGATTCGTTCCCGCGTCACCCTTTTAATGATTCTCCTTGTTTCGTTCATCACTCCATTCGCATCCGACACCATTGTTTTAGCGGAAGACCAACCAACCGTAACTCACGTCATACCTGGTGGCCAATCAGTAGGCGTACAATTACACACTGCTGGCGTAGTCGTTGCAGGTTTCAGTGAAATCGAGACAGCAGATGGAAAAGTTTCCCCTGCTAAGCAATCAGGTCTACAAGTTGGTGACATTATTATCCGTGTAAACCAAGCTAAAATTGAAAACATGAGCGAATTCACTTCATTATTAGAACGGATGACCAAGAAATCTGACACGGTCGAGTTAATGATCAAAAGGAAAGAAAATATCTTCCCTGTTAACTTGAAGCCGTACGAAATTGATGATGAACTGAAGTTAGGTTTATTCATTAAAGATGCAACTGCAGGTATTGGAACAATGACTTTTTATGATCCAACATTCCAGAAATACGGTGCACTTGGTCATAGGATAACCGATCAGCATTCAAAAAAACCAATGGATATTTATAATGGTAAAATCGTTCAATCACAGGTTACATCAATAAATAAAGGAGAAAATGGTGTCCCTGGTGAGAAAAAAGCACGCTTTTCAATGAAAGATAAAAGCTTAGGCACGATTCAAAAGAACAGTGATTACGGCATTTTTGGCAAAGTTACTAAAGGAGCAGAATTGTTTTCCGAAAAAGAGCCGATCCCTGTAGCCTCATCGGATGAAGTCAAAAAAGGTAAAGCTAAAATATATACAGTCGTTGAAGGCGATGAAGTGGAAAGCTTTGATGTGGAGATTGTCAGTTCAAAACCTTCAAAAAAAGCAGCAACAAAAGGAATGATCATTAAAGTTACCGATGAACGGTTGCTTAAAGAAACAGGTGGCATTGTCCAAGGAATGAGCGGAAGTCCGATTATTCAAGATGGAAAGCTGGTTGGAGCAGTTACTCATGTGTTTTTAAATGATTCAAAAAGCGGATATGGTGTACATGTGGAATGGATGTTAAATGAAGCAGGTCTACAAATAGCAAATAAACAAACAGCCTTAGCAAGCTAACCATTAACCAGTCGGTATCCCGACTGGTTAATTTACATAATATTTTCGACAAATTTTATCATATTTTGTAGAAACTCAACGAAAAATTAAGTAATCATAAGAAAAACACTTGTTTTATAAAATATTTAAAAAAATTTAAAGAAAAAAGAGGAGATTTGGGTTATTTAGAGAAGTTATAACGTAGAAGGAAATGGAATTTACAAAGTTGGAGGGTAATTATGGAAAAAATTAACGTAGCAATTGCAGATGACAACAAAGATTTAGTACATATGTTGGAAAAGTATTTAACAGAAGAAGGAATGGATGTCGTTGGAACAGCTTATAATGGGAAAGAATGTTTAAATATGTTGGAAGAAACCGTTCCAGATGTATTGGTTCTAGATATTATTATGCCACATATCGATGGGTTAGCCGTATTAGAAAATATGCATCAGTTAGATGTCGAAGCTTTACCTAAAGTCATCATGTTAACCGCTTTTGGTCATGAATCAGTCACGAAAAAAGCTGTTGATCTAGGGGCTACATACTACATGATGAAGCCTTTTGACATGGAGCAATTGAAACAGCAGATTATTCAAGCGGCTGGTGGTCAATCCATGTCTCCGACGAAAACGCATAGTGTTGGGGTAGTGCAACCGAAGAAAATTGATTTAGATTCCAACATTACATCCATCATACATGAAGTTGGCGTTCCAGCACATATTAAAGGATATATGTATTTACGAGAAGCAATCTCGATGGTTTATCATGATATTGAGTTGCTCGGTTCAATTACGAAAGTTCTTTATCCGGATATCGCAAAGAAATTCAATACAACAGCTTCACGTGTTGAGCGTGCGATACGCCATGCCATTGAGGTAGCTTGGAATCGTGGTAATATTGATTCATTGTCAGCAATCTTCGGTTATACCGTGAGCGTTTCTAAAGCGAAACCGACAAACAGTGAGTTTATTGCAATGATTGCAGATAAATTACGATTGGAACATAAAGTTAGTTAACGCATTCAAAAGCGGCCTTTCGGGTCGCTTTTTTTATTTAAATCAATCTTTAATTTGGAAAATCCTGATATGTTAATAATCGATGTTTCATGTTAAAATAGAACATCTTTAATTCAGTGCAGAAATGAAGGTGTTCACATGAAAGTATCAAAATTTGGCGGAAGCTCAGTAGCAAATGCAGAAATGTTGAAAAAAGTAGCAGATATTGTTCAAGCAGACGAAGAACGTAAATTCGTCGTCGTTTCTGCTCCTGGGAAACGCTTTGATGGCGATCATAAAGTTACAGATTTATTTATCGAATTGCTTAATCAATTTACAGCAGGTGCTGACTATCAAGAGACATTAACACAAGTAATAGACCGTTTTCGAGAGATTACTCAAGATTTATCATTATCGAACGAGATACCGGATGAGCTTGAAAAAAAGATTGTGGAATTATTTTCGCTGAAAAAGAGTCATGAACAATTGATTGATGAGTTAAAATCTTTTGGTGAGGATACACTAGCCCAGATTTTTAGTGATTATCTGACGAAATTGGGAATAGAATCTACATATAAAAACCCAAAAGAAGCTGGAATCATCGTCAGTGATGATTACGGAAATGCAACCATTTTGGATGAAGCTTATGAAAAATTATATGAACTTCGGAACCAACGAGGTGTTGTTGTGATTCCTGGATTTTTTGGATACACAAAGACAGGAGAATTAAGGACCTTTCCACGTGGAGGTTCAGACATTACTGGGTCAATTATTGCTGCAGGGGTCGAAGCTGATCTGTATGAAAACTTTACAGATGTGAGCTCTGTATATTGTGTGAATCCAAAGCTCGTTCAAGAGCCGAAAGAGATAACGATGCTGACATACAAAGAGATGCGGGAGTTGTCTTATTCGGGTTTTTCTGTTTTTCATGATGAAGCGTTGATTCCTGCTTTTAAAAAGAAAATTCCCGTTGTTGTCAAAAACACTCATCAACCCGATTGTCCAGGAACAATGATCAAAGCGGAAAAAGAAGATTTTTCTAAGCCTGTTGTGGGTATTGCCAGTGATGAGGGCTTTTCCAGTATTTATGTACGAAAATACTTAATGAACAGAGAGTTGGGTTTCGGACTGAGATTGCTAAAGATCTTAGTTGATGAAAACATTTCTTTTGAGCATGCCCCATCTGGAATTGACGACATGTCCGTGATCGTGCGAACACATCAACTGACACAAGAAAAAGAAGAAAAGGTTCTAAAACGAATCCAAGAAGAATTACATGTTGATACGATATCCATCCAACATAACTTAGCGATGATCATGTTGGTTGGTGAGGGGATGAGCCAACGCATCAATGTTGCAGCGAAGGCTACAAAAGCAATTGCGGAAGCGACAACGAATATTGAAATGATTAATCAAGGTTCCTCAGAAGTATCCATGATGTTCGGCATTGAATCTGATAAACTTCAGCAAACAGTACAATCCCTATATCGGGAATTTTTTGAGCACTCACCATCAAGTTGACTTAATTATCTGAAAACTTTAATATAATAGTAACAAAATAAAATTGGAAGGGGACTTGATTATGGAAATACTTACTCTAACCAGCTGGACTTGGTTTTGGTTTCTAGTTCCATTACCATTATTAGCTGTTTGGGCAGTAGTCTCTTACTTTACCGATGCACCGAAGGAGGATGATTCAGAGTGAATCCAACGTATATTACGTTCCTTCTGTATTTGATCGTCCTTCTTGCCATTGGTATAACGACGTATCGAATGACAAATACGATGTCCGATTATATTTTAGGTGGGCGCCGTTTAGGAAGTTGGGTAACGGCTTTTTCCGCATCGGCCAGTGACTTTAGCGGGTGGCTTTTATTAGGACTTCCAGGTGCCGCATACGCCGCAGGTTTTGGCCAGTGGAGTTTATGGCTTGCTGTTGGTCTTGCAATTGGAGCAATGTTTAACTGGAGATTCGTTGCTAAAAGGTTACGCGTATATACACAGTTCTCCAAAGATTCAATCACATTACCTGAGTTTTTTGAAAACCGTTTTAGGGATCGTTCGAATTTATTGCGTCTCATCTCGGCCTTATTTATTTTAGCCTTTTTCCTTTTCTATACTGCATCAGGTCTTGTTGCCGGCGCAAAGTTGTTCGAAGGAACATTTGATTTTGATTATCATAATGCATTATTGATCGGTGCTGTTGTCATTGTTGCATATACCTTCCTCGGAGGATTTTTAGCTGTCAGCTTCACAGACTTTATTCAAGCGCTCTTAATGTTCATCGCTTTAGCGATAACAGCTGTTGTCGGCGTATATGAAATCGGTGGCTTCGGTGCTCTATTTGAGAGTATGGGTGATGTTCGAGAAAGTTTAACGGACGCTTTTGCCGGAACAGCATATGACCAAGGAACTGGTGTGATATGGGAGTCTGCAGGAGCAATCGGTATAGTCGGCATTATTTCCGCTTTAGCCTGGGGACTTGGTTATTTCGGCCAACCGCATATTTTGGTTCGTTTTATGGCTATTCGTAGCCACAAGGAAATCCGAAAATCCAGACTTATTGCGATGATCATGGGTGTCGTCATTCCGCTTTATTCATCTTTATTAGTTGGAATGATTGGGATTGTTTCGATTTCGGAACCGTTGGCTGACCCTGAACAAGTATTTATTGTATTGGTCCAAATGACATATAATCCATGGATCGCTGGGTTTTTACTAGCGGCTGTATTGGCTGCTATTATGAGTACAGTCGATTCACAGCTATTGGTTTCATCTAGTGCATTAACTGAAGATTTTTATCGTAGGTTTTTCAGAAGAGCTGCGTCAGAAAAAGAATTGGTATGGGTCGGTCGGATTTCCGTATTGCTCATTGCAGTCATCGCAGTTATTCTAGCATGGAATGAGAGCAGTTCTGTACTTGATCTTGTTTCTTACGCATGGGCTGGCTTTGGTGCTACTTTTGGACCACCGATATTATTCTCCCTATTCTGGAGAAAAACGACTCGAAACGGTGTTCTAGCCGGTATGATTGTCGGTGGTTTAACCGTTATGACATGGTCGTTAACTGGATATGAAATTTATGAAATGGTACCAGGATTCCTGTTCGGTAGTTTAACCATTATATTAGTCAGTGTCATCGGTAAAGCCCCTTCGAAAGAGATTACAGAAGAATACGATAAGGTTGTCAATAATCTTTAATCCATATAAAATAGACATAGAGCGACAAAAAAAGGTTTGGAGTCCACTCCAAACCTTTTCTTGAATATGACAGAAGAGGATGGGATTTTCGTGACAGATTATATTTACGGCAATACCCCTTGTTTTTTAGGGGGTAAAAAAGTTCAAATTGGAACCAACGAAGTAAATGATCGAGACGTATTGATCTATGGTGTACCCTGGGAGGGCGCCGTTACTTGGGGAGACTACACAGGAGCAGAACTCGGTCCAAAATCCATTCGTTTGAATTCCGCACGTTATAGTGGCTACCTTCCTGAACTAGGTGGCATTGATGTACTATCCCATTACCAATTAGGCGACCTAGGTGACGTTGATATTGTTCCTCATGATGTTCCTGATACAATGAATCGAATTGAATCTTTTGCCGGCAAAGTATGGGATACTGGTAAGTTTCCGGTAGCTTTTGGTGGAGACCATGGAATCACTTTTCCGATTGTCAGTGCATTGGGGAAGAAAATCGATGGCAAAGTAGGAATTATTCATTTAGATGCACACTATGACAACATGAATGATTACCAAGGGGAAATGTACGCTCGTTCTACTCCATTCAAACGGTTGTATGAAGATGAAAATGTCCGTAGTGAAAGTATTGTTCATATGGGTATTCACGGACCAAGAAACAAACCGGAAACAGGAAAGTTTGCAGCTGAAGCTGGTGCAACAACGATTACATCAAGAGAAATCCGTTATGTGAATGACATTCAGGCAATGGCGGATAAAGCATACGAAATTGCCAGCGAAGGAACAGAAGCGGTTTACCTTTCTATTTGCAGTGATGTATTGGATTTCGCTTTTAATCCAGGAGGTCCGGTTGATGGAAATGGTCTAACTTCTTTTGAATTAGTTGAATTAGTACATGCTTTTGCTAAAAAAGGAATTATTGGTATGGATTTAGTAGAGATTTATCCTATCCAGGATCCAAATGATTTTTCATCCCATTTGGCTTCAACAATTATCCTTTACGCATTAGCGGGAAATATTTTACATGAAAAAGAAAAATAAATGTAAAAAAGCTGAGCAGTCGAGAAATTCGGCTACTCAGCTTTTTCTTTATTAATCACAGGTACTTCATTATTTCTTTTTGATAGGCTCTGTTAAAGTTTGGTGTTGATAATAAAGAGATTGTGCATAGTTGTTGAATGGTGAAGAGCGAAGGTGGCGACTTCTGCGGGTCAAGAAATAAAGGAACTTCCGCTAAAACCGCACACGTCCTGTGTGCAACGCGGGAAGCCACCACATCCTGTGGAAGTACGTCCTGTGGCCAACGTTGACACTAGCCCGTCCTAGGCGTCGGAACAGCACGAGCTGAAGATCCACTTGGGAAGTGTTTTTCTTACCAAGTTAGCTGAAGCCGTGCCCGCGGTAAAGAAGACACTGCGATTTATCGCAGATGTCGCCCTTATGCCCTTTGGGTAAAAGCGTTCACCGTAAGCGAATCACCATAACACAACGAACTTTAATAGAGCGTCTTGATAAATGCTTTATTTGTCGGTGATTTTATTTATTGTCGACTAACACACAATCTTTTCCTGAATCTTTCGTTTTATTTTTCTTCTGATCTCTTCGATAAATAAAGCCTCCAATAAAACCAATCCCTATGATGATGAATAAAATCCCGGCTGAAAACTGAATCATGACATTGATGAATAAGGGAGCGACTTCACCAAAAAAGGAATCACGAAGTAATTTAATGCCATAAGCTGCTAAGACGCCAGGTATCAATAATAGAATCAAAGCGATTAAACGAATCATTGCAAACCCTCTTTTCTCTTAATCCCTTACTGATTATATCAAAATAATCAAGAAATCACATATAAAACACTTGATAAATTAAAGCGTTTTCATATATGATGGAAGTATGCAAAAAATTGCAGTGATAAAGGTGAATATAATGCAAAATGTGTTAATCGTTGGAGCAGGAAAAGGTGGAACTGCAATTTTACAACTGTTTTCAGATATCGATTTATTATCTGTGCAAAAAGTTGCAGACATTAATTCAGATGCACCAGGTATGATCGAAGCAAGAAAAAATGGGATTGCAACGTACCCATCTTACATGGAAGCAATCGATGAAACGATAGATATTATTGTTGAAACCACAGGGGATGCGACTGTTTTCCAAGAACTGAGGCAAATGAAACCCCAAAACTGCGTGCTTATTCCTGGAACAGTTGCACATGTCATTGCGGATCTATTGTATGAAAAAGAAGGGTTAATGAACCAAGTTGAAAATGAAGTGAATATGCGGGAGATCCTGCTGTCATCGATTCACGATGGAATGATTGTGGTAGATACAAATGAAAAGATCACATTCGTTAATCAATCCGCTGCTGATTTCTTGAATCAGCAGGAAACAGAGATGCTTGGAAAGAAAATTAGAGAAATTATCCCTGACTCTGCTTTGCCCAACATTCTTCAAACAAAGGAGAAAGAGATCAATAAACAACTAATCCTTGAAAATGGAAAAAAAGTGATTACGACAAGAATACCTATGATTGATGACTCGAATCAACTGATTGGTGCTTTTGCGGTTTTCAAAGATATTACCGAAGTCGTGGAACTCGCGGAGAAGGTAACAGATTTAAAAGAAATCCAAACGATGCTTAAAGCAATCATCCAGTCCAGTGAGGAAGCGATCTCGGTAGTGGGTGAGAATGGGATTGGATTAATGATCAATCCGGCTTATACGAAAATAACCGGACTTCATGAGGAAGAAATCATCGGGAAGCCAGCAACAACTGATATATCAGAGGGCGAAAGTGTGCATTATGAGGTCTTAAGGACAAGGAAGCCAGTCAGGGGAAGAAAGATGAAAGTTGGCCCCTATGATAAAGATGTTCTTGTCAATGTAGCCCCGATTATTGTTGACGGGAAGTTAAAAGGTAGTGTCGGCGTCATTCATGATCTATCAGAAATCGAGTCACTCACTGCTGAATTAAAAAAGGCAAAGCGAATTATTCGCAACCTCGAGGCGAAGTACACATTTGATGACATCATTGCTAATTCAGAGGATATGCGATTAACGCTTGAACAGGCTAAGATTGGCGCCAAAATGCCTACATCGATTCTGTTAAGAGGTGAACCAGGTACAGGGAAAGAGTTGCTTGCTCACGCTATTCACAATGAAAGTCGTCGTAAATTTGATAATTTCATACGTGTGAACTGTGGAGTAGTAGATGATGATACGTTACAGAAAGAATTGTTTGGCGATGAATTAGGTCCACCTGAAAGGCAAAAGGGACTATTTGAGGAAGCTAGTAATGGAAGTGTATTTCTGGATGATATAGGAGAATTGTCGCTTACGATGCAAGGTAAGTTGTTAAAGGTCCTCGAAGATCAGGAAGTTGTTCGTTTTGGAGGTCATGAACGTATTTCTGTTGATGTTCGAATTATCGCAGCAACGAGCGTTAACTTGGAACGTGCCATTGTTAACGGATCTTTTAAGGAATCGCTCTTTTACCGACTGAATCGACTACCGATTCATTTACCTCCATTACGGGAAAGAATGGATGACTTAAAACCATTAACGAAGCATTTAATGAACCATTTAAATGAAAGTTATGGTAGAAAAATAAACAATATATCAGAGGCGGCTTTAGATAAATTACGAAACTACAGCTTTCCTGGAAACGTCAGGGAATTAGAAAATATTCTCGCACAGGCGTTCATTAAGATGCATCCACATGAACGAGAAATTCAGGAGCATCACATTCCAAGACTTCACAAACATACTTTTGATCAACTGGATTTACTCCATGATCAACGCGAAGAAGAATTTGCAACGTTGCAAGAAGCAATGGATGACTTTGAAAAACAATTTATTTTAGAAATTTTAGAAGCAAATGATTATATTAAATCCAAAACAGCAAAACAGTTAAATATCTCTATCCGTAATTTATATTACAAAATGGATAAATATAACATCGGCAAACATTTAAATTCAGCCGAGGATGGTTGACCTAATCCTTAGCTAAAAAAAGTTTCTCAATATAAAGAAAAACATTAAAGGAGGAGTTACTATGGAACTATTTAAATACTTAGAGGAATACGATTATGAACAGGTGATTTTTTGTCATGATAAAAATTCAGGATTAAAAGGAATTATCGCGATCCACGATACAACACTTGGACCTGCTTTAGGTGGTACACGCATGTGGACTTATGATTCAGAAGAAGAAGCTTTGGTGGATGCTTTACGCTTGGCAAGAGGGATGACTTATAAAAATGCTGCAGCCGGCTTAAATCTAGGCGGTGGTAAAACAGTCATTATTGGAGATCCGAAAAAAGATAAAAGTCCAGAACTCTTTCGCGCATTCGGCCGTTACATTCAAGGACTTGCCGGCCGCTATATCACTTCTGTAGACGTCGGTACAAACACTGAGGATATGGATTTCATTTATATGGAGACGGATTATGTGACTGGTAAATCCCCTGAACATGGATCAGCTGGAAGCCCATCACCTGCGACCGCATATGGTGTTTATTTAGGGATTAAAGCATCTGCAAAAGCCGCGTTTGGTTCGGATTCTCTTGAAGGGAAAACCGTTGCCGTTCAAGGTGTAGGAAGTGTTGCGTATACCATGTGTAAATATTTGCATGAAGAAGGCGCGAATCTCATTGTTACGGATATCAATGAAGAAGCTGTCAATCGCGCGGTAGAAGACTTTGGTGCAAAAGCTGTAGGCACAAATGAAATTTATGAAGTGGACTGTGACATTTTCGCTCCGTGTGCTCTTGGTGCCACAATTAATGATGACACAATTAAGCAACTAAAAGCGAAAGTGATCGCTGGTTCTGCCAACAATCAATTGAAGGAAGAAAGACATGGGGAAATCCTTCATGAAAAAGGAATCATTTTCGCGCCTGATTTTGTCATTAATTCTGGTGGTGTCATTAACGTCGCTGATGAATTAAATGGCTACAATAAGGAACGCGCTTATAAACAAGTTGAGAATATCGGTCTTAGTTTGGAAAAAATCTTTGAAATTTCCAAGGAGAAAAACATACCTACTCAAGCTGCCGCAGATCATTTGGCTGAAGAGAGAATTGCCAGTGTGCAGCGTTCTAGAAGTACCTTCTTGACGAATGAATTGAATCCATTATCCAGACTGAAATAAACTGGGAAGAGGGAACGTTTTAGGTTTCCTCTTCACTCATGTTTTGATCAATACTAAATTGATTTAAAGAAGGAAGGGGAGAAACGGATGGCTACAGAATATGATTTGGTTATATTAGGCGGCGGTACAGGCGGCTATGTTGCTGCGATCCGCGCTAGCCAACTCGGATTAAAAACAGCAATTGTCGAAAAAACAGAACTAGGTGGCACTTGTTTACACCGCGGATGTATTCCGTCCAAAGCTTTGTTACGAAGTGCAGAAGTATTTAAACAAACAACGAATGCTGCTGATTTCGGTGTTGAAACAAGTTCTCCGACAGTAAATTTCCCACGGGTTCAGGAACGAAAGAACTCCATTATTGAACAACTACATAAAGGTGTTCAGGGGCTCATGAAAAAAGGGAAAATCGACATTTACGAAGGGCACGGCAGAATTCTCGGTCCTAGTATTTTTTCACCGACTGCAGGAACAATTTCTGTTGAAATGAATAATGGAGAAGAAAATGAAATGCTTGTTCCGAAAAACGTCATTATCGCAACAGGGTCTTCTCCAAATACGCTTCCAGGACTTGAAATTGATGGACAAACGATTATGACTTCAGAGGAAGCACTTGAGATGGATGAATTACCTGAATCGATCATTATTGTTGGTGGCGGTGTCATCGGAATTGAGTGGGCTTCCATGTTGGCTGACTTTGGCGTAAAAGTATCTGTCCTGGAATATGCTTCAGCAATTTTACCGACAGAAGATGAAGAAATCTCGAAAGAAGCTTTGAAACAGTTGAAGAAAAAAGGAATCGAATTCTTCACTGATACAGAAGTATTAGGAGACTCGGTTACGACTGATAACGGTGTAACAATCCAAGCGAAAATCGATGGTGAAACGAAGACATTCGAAGCAGACCGTCTACTTGTATCTGTCGGCAGAAAACCGAACGTGGACAATATAGGTCTGGATAATACGGATATTGAAACCGAACGTGGAGCGATTAAAGTTAATTCGGTTAATCAGACAAAAGAAAGTCATATTTATGCAATTGGTGATGTGATCGGTGGGATGCAGTTAGCTCACGTAGCCTCACACGAGGGTATTTTAGCTGTTGAACATATTGCTAACGAGCAACCAGAACCGATTCAGTATGATCATATTGCTTCTTGTGTATATTCCAATCCAGAAATTGCAAGTGTTGGATTAACGGAAAAACAAGCAAAAGAGCAAGGGTATGAATTAGAAGTAGGAAAGTTTCCATTTAAAGCAGTAGGTAAGGCTTTGGTTCATGGAGATTCTGAAGGATTTGTCAAAATTATTTCCAATAAAGAAAACCAGGACTTACTTGGAATTCATATGATTGGACCACACGTGACGGATATGGTTTCAGAAGCAGGGCTTGCAATGGTTCTTGATGCCACACCGTGGGAAATCGGAGAGACCATTCATCCGCATCCGACGCTGTCAGAAGTGATTGGTGAAGCAGCATTGGCTGTAGATGGAAAACAAATACATGGATAATTGAAGGAGGAAAATCGTATGGCTCAAAAAAAGAATCGACATAAAGAGTTAGGGTTGAGTGACGAACAAGTCATTGAAATGTATCGGACCATGTTGCTTGCGAGGAAAGTTGACGAAAGAATGTGGTTACTCAACCGTGCTGGGAAAATTCCTTTTGTTATTTCTTGTCAAGGGCAGGAAGCGGCACAAGTCGGGGCTTCATTCGCTCTCAACAGAGATGAAGATTATGTAGCGCCATATTACCGCGATGTAGGCGTCGTATTAGCGTTTGGCATGACGACGAAAGAATTGTTTTTACACGCATTTGCCAAAGCGGATGATCCGAACTCTGGTGGACGTCAAATGCCAGGACATTTTGGTCAGAAAAAGAACCGTATATTAACAGGATCTTCACCTGTTACAACGCAGTTACCACATGCTGTTGGTGTTGCACTTGCCGCGCGAATGGATAAGAACCCAGCAGTATCCTTTGCTACATTAGGCGAGGGTTCTTCCAACCAAGGTGATTTTCATGAAGGTTTGAACTTTGCAGGTGTGCATAAACTCCCAGTGATTACGATGGTCGAGAACAATAAATATGCCATTTCCGTACCGTTGGAGAAGCAAGTTGCCAGTGAGTCTGTTGCCGTTCGAGGAAGCTCTTACGGAATGCCGGGGCACCAGGTGAACGGCAATGATCCTTTAGAAGTATATAAAGTGGTGAAAGAAGCGCATGAGCGTGCAACCAACGGAGAAGGTCCAACATTGATTGAAGCGATGACCGACCGGATGACCGCTCATTCAAGCGATGATAACGACAAAGCTTACCGTAATGCAGAAGAAATTGAAGAAATGAAGAAGAATGATAATGTGCTGGCGTTTGGAAAATATTTAAAAGAAGTAGGCGTCCTCTCAGAGGAAGAAGAAGAAAAATTAATGAAAGAAATTGACGATGAAGTAAACAAAGCAACAGATGAAGCTGAAAATGCGCCATATGCAGAGCCTGAGCACGCATTGAAATTTGTATATGCTGAAGAAGGAGGGGAATAAGATGGCCGTAATGTCTTATATTCAAGCAGTTACACTCGCAATGAAAGAAGAGATGGAACGCGATGAGAAAGTATTTGTCTTAGGAGAAGACGTTGGAAAGAAGGGCGGTGTCTTTAAGGCGACTGAAGGTCTATACGATCAATTTGGGGAATCCCGTGTTATTGACACACCGCTTGCTGAATCGGCGATTGCTGGTGTAGGGATCGGTGCAGCCATGTATGGCATGCGCCCAGTTGCTGAAATGCAGTTCGCTGATTTCATTATGCCGGCTGTCAACCAAATTATTTCTGAAGCTTCTCGTATTCGTTATCGTTCAAACAATGATTGGAATGCACCCATCACAATCCGAGCTCCGTATGGTGGTGGTGTTCATGGGGCTTTATACCATTCTCAATCCGTTGAAGCCGTTTTTGCCAATCAACCAGGTTTGAAAATTGTCATGCCGTCGACTCCATATGATGTCAAAGGGTTGTTAAAGGCAGCAATTCGTGATGAGGATCCTGTTCTTTTCTTTGAACATAAGCGTGCTTATCGACTAATTAAAGGTGAAGTACCTGAAGATGATTATACATTGCCAATTGGGAAGGCTGATGTAAAACGCGAAGGGGAAGATATTACCGTTATCACTTATGGTTTAAGTGTTCACTTTGCTTTACAAGCAGCTGAAAAGTTGGCAGAAGAAGGTATATCAGCACATATTCTAGACCTTCGAACTGTATATCCACTCGACCAAGAAGCCATTATTGAAGCAGCTAAGAAGACTGGAAAAGTTCTATTGATTACAGAAGATAACAAAGAAGGAAGCATCATCGGTGAAGTTGCTGCGATTATCGCAGAAAACTGTCTATTTGATTTAGATGCACCCGTACAACGATTGGCGGGACCAGATGTACCATCCATGCCTTATGCACCAACGATGGAAAAATATTTTATGATCAATCCAGATAAAGTCGAAAAAGCAATGCGTGAATTAGCTGAATTTTAATCGGAGGAGGTACAGACCATGGCGGTAGAAAAAGTTACTATGCCCCAGCTTGGGGAGAGTGTAACGGAGGGTACGATCAGTTCCTGGCTTGTTAAAGCTGGCGATCAGGTGAATAAATATGATCCAATTGCAGAAGTAGAAACAGATAAAGTGAACGCGGAAGTCCCTTCTTCTTTTACGGGTACTATCAAAGAGATTGTGGCTAAAGAAGGAGAAACGATCGAAGTAGGCGAGCTTATTTGTTATATGGAAATTGAATCAGCTGGTGAGGATTCAGCCACAGAGGAAAAAAATGAAAAAACAGAAGAAAACAATGAATCTAACGCAGTTGAAGAAAACAAAGATCAATCAATGAAAAAACGTTATTCGCCAGCAGTGATGCGTATGGCTCAAGAAAATGATATTGACTTAAATCTAGTAGACGGGTCAGGAAAAGGTGGACGAATTACACGGAAGGATATTGAGAAAATCATCGCTTCCGGTGACATTCCAAAACCGTCTGCACAAGAGGAAACACCTGCTCAACAAGTAGCGGATGAAACGAAAACGAAGTCTGCTAAAAAGCAATCTCAATCCCCTTCTGTGCCAACGCAAGATGGAGATATTGAGATTCCTGTCACAGGTGTCAGAAAAGCAATTGCACAAAATATGGTTACATCCACAACAGAAATTCCACATGCTTGGATGACGGTCGAAGTTGATGTAACAGATCTTGTTGCATTTAGAGATGCGAAAAAAGTAGAATTCAAACAAAAAGAAGGATTTTCATTAACGTATTTCGCTTTCTTTGTAAAAGCAGTCGCTCAAGCGTTAAAAGAATTTCCACAATTGAACAGTTCTTGGGCAGGAGATAAGATTATCCAGAAAAAAGACATCAATTTATCTATTGCTGTTGCACATGAAGACCGTTTATTTGTGCCAGTGATCAAGAATGCTGATGATAAAAGTATCAAAGGGATTGCTAAAGAAATCGTTGAGCTTGCGAATAAAGCTAAATCAGGCAAGTTAACGAATGATGATATGTCTGGTGGTACATTCACCGTCAATAACACAGGTTCTTTCGGATCTGTACAATCGATGGGTATCATTAATCATCCACAAGCAGCGATCCTCCAAGTCGAATCCATCGTGAAGAAACCTGTCTTCATGGAAAATGGAATGTTTGGAGCACGAGATATGGTAAATCTATGCTTATCGTTAGATCACCGAGTACTGGATGGATTAATATGTGGCCAGTTCTTAGCTCGTGTGAAAGAAATTTTAGAAAATATGTCTGAGAAAAATACATCTGTTTATTAATTATAACGGAGAAAAAGAACCAGCAATGCTTTCACCCTTTTGCTGGTTCTTTTATGAAATAAGCTATATAATCTTTTTTATTACCGTCAAATGGTAATTTTTCCGATGGCAAATAAATTGAAAAGCTTGTTCGAAGCTGATAGGATGAAATTGACACTTAGAAAATTAGGGGGTACACATAGATGGATTTTAGCCTATACATGGAAGATATGTCTAAAGAAGCACGTGCAGAGCTTACGAATGCTGGTTATGAAGAATTAACAACACCTGAAGAAGTCGATCAGGCACTAACGAGAGAAGGAACTACACTTGTCGCTATTAATTCAATGTGCGGCTGTGCTGGCGGAGTTGCACGTCCAGCTGCCACGAATTCAATTCATTTTGACAAAAGACCAGATCATTTAGTGACTGTTTTTGCAGGACAAGATCGTGAAGCAACAGACCGAGCAAGAGATTATTTTGAAGGTTTTCCACCATCTTCACCTTCGTTTGCACTATTGAAGGATGGGAAAATTCTTGAGATGGTTCCACGTGAAGAAATTGAAAGCTCCATGCCAATGGAGGTCGTTCAGAAGCTACAATCTCTATTTGATGAACACTGTGAAGAATATTAAATCTTTCTTTTTAAAAGAAAGGGATATGATTACTGACGGCGACATTCTATCCCGTCAGTTTTTTCTGTAAACATGTAACGTATATAGTTATTCCTTTTTAACGTAATTTTCTATGAAGTATTCATTTAAGATTAAATTCAGTAAGAGAGGGAAATCATGTTTAAAATCGGCTACCGAACGATCAAAACAGCCATCGGCGCACCCGTTGCCATATTTATCGCTCAGTTACTTCAATTGGATTATGCTATTTCAGCTGCAGTCATAACGATGTTATGTATCCAAACAACACGTAGAGCTTCTTATTTAAAAGCTTGGTCAAGGTTTTATTCATTCATGATCGGTGTGACAATAGGTGGGTTGGTATTTGAATTCATCGGCTATTCACCGCTCACCTTTAGTTTGACGCTATTGCTGTTTATCCCGATTGCAGTGAAAGTAAAAGCGACGGAAGGAATCATAACAAGCACGGTTATTATTCTTCATATTTATAATGCGGGTGCGTTAACGGTAGGTTTAGTCATTAATGAAGTGATTTTGCTTTCCATTGGAATTACCATTGGAATTGTACTCAATTTATATATGCCTAGCTTAACGGACGATATCGTCGCGATTCGAAAGGAAATCGAAAAAAACTTTTCACGTATATTACATGAGGTTGCACGGTTCATTGAAACGGGAGATCATTCATGGTCCGGTGAAGAACTGGCTGAAACAGCTCAGTTACTTGAGAAAGCGCAGGACTTAGCAAATAAAGATGTAGAGAATCACATTCTGCGCACCCGGCATCCATACATTGACTATTTTCATATGCGAGAAAAACAATTTGAGATTTTAGAACGCATGCTCCCATTCATTACTCATTTGAATGCAACGGACAACCAATATAAATATATTGCTAAGTTGTTTAAAGATTTATCAGAAAATGTTCACCCAGGGGATACATCCATCCAATATTTAGAGAGATTGCGTAATATTCGCAACCGATTCAATCAAGAGGAATTGCCTGTTAGCCGAGAAGAGTTTGAGAGGCAAGCTAATTTATATATCCTTTTAAATGAAATAGAACAATATTTAACGTTGAAACGCTCGATCAAGAGTTTTAAATAACGGCGTACAATGATGAGAAATCAGACTTCAAAGCATACAGTTGTGAAAAAAACAAAAATAAAAAGCAACCACCAGAACATGTAATGAACTTGGTGGTTGCTTTCTTTTTTATACAAACATAGCTGCTCCCGCAAGCAATGAGCTTAAAAGCATTGCGATAATCATTGCATAAATGACAATTGTCGTCCATTTAGCTTTTTTTCTTCTATTTGACGAAAACGGTGCTCTCGTTTTCTTTTTTTGATTAGCCAAGTGTATTCCTCCCTGCATTCTTATCCATTACCTCTTATTTTATATAAAAACTTACAGTTGGACAAGTGTCTTTTTTCTATTAAACTATGAAGAAGATTAAAAATTCCTTATATTTATAGTAGAATGGTTACTAGAAGGGAGAGTTTTATCAATGAGTGAACATTTTTCAGAACAAAAAAAGATATGGGAACAACAAAGTGAAAAAGTAAAAGAACGCTTTCCGGAAAGAAAAGATCCATTTACAAATCTATCCGGAATTCCTATTGAACCTTTATATGTACCTGAAAACGAATCGAATTTTGATGACTATGCAGAAAAGTTAGGGTTTCCTGGACAATACCCATTTACTCGAGGAATCCAGCCGACAATGTACCGTAATCGATTTTGGACAATGCGCCAATATGCTGGTTTCGGATCCGCAAAAGAAACAAATGAACGTTTCCGTTACTTATTAGATCAAGGACAAACGGGTTTATCCGTCGCATTCGACCTGCCGACTCAAATCGGTTATGACTCAGATGATCATATGGCAGAAGGTGAAGTCGGAAAAGTTGGTGTAGCAATCGACTCATTAGAAGATATGGAGATCTTATTGGATCAAATCCCGCTTGACAAAGTAAGTACGTCCATGACGATTAATGCACCAGCTTCGGTTTTGCTATGTATGTATATAGCTGTTGCTGAAAAGCAAGGTGTTCCAAAAGAAAAGATTACTGGAACCATTCAAAATGATATTTTAAAAGAATATATTGCAAGAGGAACATATATTTATCCGCCTAAACCGTCTATGCGATTGATCACGAATATCTTTGAATATTGTCGTGACAACGTACCGAAATTTAATACAATCAGTATATCGGGATATCACATCAGAGAAGCTGGCTCTACAGCTGTACAAGAAGCAGCCTTCACGATTGCTGATGGTCTTGCATATGTTGATGCAGCACTTGAAAGCGGTTTAGAAATTGATGAATTTGCTCCACGTTTAGCCTTTTTCTTCAATGCGCATAATAACTTTTTTGAAGAAGTGGCAAAATTCAGGGCTGCGAGAAGAGTATGGGCAGACTTGATGAAAAACAAATATAAAGCGCAAAATGAAAAAAGCTGGCGCTTACGTTTTCATACGCAAACAGGAGGTTCTACACTTACTGCTCAGCAACCGGATAACAATATCGTACGTGTAGCCTTACAAGCCTTATCGGCTGTTATGGGAGGCACACAAAGCTTGCATACAAACTCTCGTGATGAAGCATTGGCACTACCTACAGAAGAGTCTGCAAGGATTGCGCTCCGTACGCAACAAATTATTGCTCATGAGAGTGGCGTGGCGGATACAGTAGATCCATTAGCCGGTTCTTATTATGTTGAGCAGATGACTGACGAAATCGAAAAACAGATTCGTGAGTATTTAGATAAAATTGAAGATATGGGTGGAGCTGTACAAGCTGTTGAAGAAGGGTATATGCAACGTGAAATACACCAGGCAGCTTATGAAGCGCAAAAACGTATTGAATCGAAAGAAGATATTATTGTGGGTATGAACGAATTTACAACCGATGAAGAAACCCACGCAGATTTATTGAAAGTGGATGAAAAGTTAGAGCAAGAACAGATTGAGCGACTGGGAGAGATTCGCGCCAATCGCGATCAACAGCTTGTTGATAAAAGGTTACAAGATTTGAAAAAAGCAGCAAAGAATCCTGATGAAAACTTGATGCCTCATATTTTAGCGAGTGTGAAAGCTTATGCAACAGTCGGAGAGATTTGTCATACAATGCGAGACGTATTCGGCGAATATACAGGTGCTTAATGGTCAGCGATCGTGTAAGAAAGGTTTGTAGTTTTTAAGAGAGGTGAAGAAGAAATGAATAGAAAAATACGTGTACTAGTCGCTAAACCTGGTCTTGATGGACATGACCGTGGTGCTCTAGTCATTGCACAGACATTGAGAGATCGTGGAATGGAAGTCATCTATACGGGGTTAAGACAATCGGCCGCACAAATTGCCCAGACGGCCATTCAGGAAGATGTGGATGTAATTGGTCTTTCCTCTTTATCCGGTGCGCATAAATCATTATTTCCGAAAGTAATGGAGGAATTAAAGAAGAGAGAGGCAGAAGACATTCCTGTTATTGGTGGCGGCGTTATTCCAGAAGAGGACATCCAATTTTTATTAGACCATGGAATACAGAAAATTTTCACGCCGGGAACCCCAATGACTGCTGTTGCTGACTTCATTGAGGAACGAGTTCAGGGTGATTCTGTATGAAGAAAATCAATCACATCGGAATCGCTGTAAGAAACTTGGATGAAACGTTACCATTCTATACGGAAACACTGGGTTTAACGTTCAAAGGTGTGGATAAAGTCGAGAGTGAAGGGGTGAAAGTAGCTTTTTTGTCCATTGGTGAAAGTAATTTTGAGTTATTGGAGCCACTTCATGAGGAATCACCAATTGCTAAATTTATCGAGAAACGAGGAGAAGGTATTCATCACATCGCTTTAGAAGTAGATGATATTCAGGCGAGGTTAGAACAATTCAAAACTGAAGGAATTCGTATGATCAATGACCAGCCGAAGCAAGGAGCTCATGATACGCAAGTAGCCTTCTTACATCCAAAAGCAGCGAACGGCGTCCTATTAGAACTTTGTCAGCCAAAACAGGAGGATTAGTAATGGATATTTACGATAAAATTAATGAACTCTATGACAAACGCCGCGAAATTGAGTTGGGCGGTGGAGATGACAAAATTGA
Source organism: Allobacillus sp. SKP2-8 (assembly GCF_007559355.1). Lineage (NCBI taxonomy): Bacteria > Bacillati > Bacillota > Bacilli > Caryophanales > Bacillaceae > Allobacillus > Allobacillus sp. SKP2-8. The sequence continues at coordinate 97,743 of NZ_VMHF01000001.1, forward strand.
AAAACAAAAAGATAAAGGGAAGATGACAGCGAGAGAACGAATCGATTATTTGTTAGATGATGGGTCATTTGTGGAACTGAACGCATTCATGGAACATCGAGTCACCGATTTTGGTATGGCAGGAAAAAAAGCTCCGGGAGAAGGTGTTGTCACCGGTTTTGGTAAAATTGATGGAAGACCCGTATACTTATTCGCTCAAGATTTCACGGTTTATGGTGGAGCTCTTGGTGAAATGCACGGTAAAAAGATCGCCGCAGTCATGGACTTAGCAGCCAAAAACGGAACACCTTTCATAGGACTGAATGACTCAGGTGGAGCCCGGATTCAAGAGGGAGTGGCTTCGCTTGATGGGTATGGTCATGTGTTTTACCGGAATTCTATTTATTCCGGAGTGATTCCGCAAATTTCGGTTATTATGGGTCCAAGTGCAGGTGGAGCTGTCTATTCACCAGCGATTACCGATTTTGTTATCATGGTTGAAAAAACATCGCAAATGTTTATTACAGGCCCAAAAGTCATTGAAACGGTAACCGGAGAAAAAATCTCTGCTGAAGATTTAGGTGGAGCAGATGTACATAATGCAACCAGTGGAAATGCACATCTGAAAGCGGCTACCGAGGAAGAAGCATTAGACCAAGTGAAAGAGTTGGTACGTTATTTACCGCAAAACAATAACGAAAAGCCTCCTGAAGTCGAAGTGGAGGAAGTGGATGATTACCGTCCAAATATGACGGATATCATTCCTTTTGATTCCATCCGACCTTATGATGTACGTGTCATTATCGAAGAAGTCGTTGATGAAAATTCTTTCTTTGAAATTCATAAACAATTTGCGAAAAATATTGTTGTCGGCTTTGCAAAAGTAAAAGGCAAGACCGTCGGATTGATTTGTAATCAACCGAAATTCATGGCGGGTGGATTGGATATTGACTCAAGTGACAAAGCTTCTCGATTCATTCGTTTTTGCGACTCCTTTAATATCCCATTGATTACATTTGAAGATGTTACTGGATTTTTCCCTGGCGTCAAGCAAGAGCATGGTGGAATCATTCGTCATGGAGCTAAGATTTTATATGCCTATTCGGAAGCGACTGTGCCAAAAATTACAGTCATAACACGTAAGGCCTACGGCGGTGCATATGTTGCATTAAACAGTAAATCAATTGGAGCCGATTTGGTTTATGCATGGCCAAATGCGGAAATTGCAGTAATGGGACCAGAGGGAGCCGCGAATATTATCTTCGCTCGTGAGATTAACGAGAGCGACAATCCTGAAGCGACTCGCAAAGAAAAGATTGACGAGTACAGGGAGAAATTCGCAAACCCATATGTTGCCGCAGGTTTAGGTATGGTCGATGATGTTATCGATCCACGTGAGACAAGAGAAAAACTGGTCCAAGCTTTAGACATTTTACAAAATAAACAGGAAGAACGACCGAAGAAGAAACACGGAAATATTCCATTATAAGGAGGTTTTCTTTTGATTCAAGCAGATCGAGAACGATTGGTCAGTGAATTTATTGAGCTGGTCAAAATTGATTCAGAGACAGGTTACGAAGAAAAGATATCGGTTGTTCTTAAAGCAAAATTTGAAGCTTTAGGTTTTAAAGTTGAAGAGGATGACGCCAAAGAAAAAACCGGTCATGAATCCAACAACTTGATTTGTACATTGGAAGGTACAAAAGAAGGTGTCGAGCCGATCTTCTTCAACTCACATATGGACACAGTCGTCCCTGGTAAAGATATTCAACCACAAATCGAAGGTGATACCATTCGGTCTGATGGCACGACAATTTTAGGTGCAGATGATAAAGCAGGAATTGCTGCGATTATTGAGATGGTCCGTCTTCTGAAGGATTATGATATTGAACACGGCCAGATTCAAGTTGTCCTTACGATTGGCGAAGAATCAGGTTTGATTGGTGCAAAAGCATTGGATGCGAGCCTGATCGATGCAAAATATGGATATGCAGTGGATAGTCACGGAGATGTGGGCGGCTTAATCGTCGCTTCTCCTACGCAGGCGAAATTTGAAATAACTTGCCATGGAAAAACAGCTCATGCAGGTGTGGCACCTGAAGAAGGTATTTCTGCGATTACGTTAGCTTCAAAGGCCATTTCAAAAATGAAATTAGGTCGAATTGATGAAGACACCACTGCAAATATCGGTCGATTTGAAGGTGGAAAAGCAACGAATATCGTTAGTGATGAAGCGGTTGTTATTGCTGAGGCACGTTCGCTTGTCCGAGAAAAATTAGATCGTCAAATCGAGCAAATAAAAGAAGCTTGCCGACAAGCAGAGGAAGAAGTCGGTGGCTCAATTGATGTTGATGTTAAAATTATGTATAAAGGTTATAAGCATGATGAAAATGCACAAGTTGTAAAAGTAGCGAGTCAAGCAGCTAAGCGCATTGGATTAGAACCACAACTCAAAGCGACTGGCGGCGGAAGTGACGCCAACGTGATCAGTAGCTATGGTTTTCCAATGGTTAACCTATGTGTCGGTTATCAAAACATTCATACACCAGAAGAAGAAATTTCAATCAATGAGATGATGAATATTTCTGCTTTGCTTACAGGGATTGTAATCGAAGCTGCTGAAGAAGGAACGGCTTAATCGATTGAACAATTCTTACTTCCGTTGTAAACTAGCCTCATTCAATAACTGAATGGGGCTTCCATTGTGTAGGTGAGAAAAATGAGCAAAGGTCGAGTAATTTTCCATGTCGATATGAACAGTTTTTATGCTTCGGTTGAAATCGCAGAACACCCGGAGCTAAAAGGGAAACCTGTTGCTATTGCTGGGGCTCCCGAAAAACGAAAAGGGATTATTGTCACAAGTAGCTATGAAGCAAGAGCAAAAGGTGTCAAAACAACAATGCCATTATGGAAGGCTTATGAATTATGTCCAAATTTAATTGCATTGCAACCCAATTTTGAGAAATATCGAGAAGCTTCAAGTAAAATATTTTCAATTTTGTATGAGGTTTCACCAATCGTCCAGCCCGTGTCGATTGATGAAGGGTATCTCGATGTAACAGAACATAACTTGGGAATGAACGGGATCGAACTTGCTGAATGGCTTCAAAAGAAAATATACCAAGAGTTGGATTTGCCTTGTAGCATTGGTATTGCACCGAATAAATTTCTGGCCAAGATGGCATCTGATATGAAAAAGCCGATGGGAATTACTGTTCTTCGAAAGCGGGAGATCCAGCAAAAATTATGGGTGCTTCCAATTGGCGAGATGTATGGTGTTGGTGACCGGACAGAGGAAAAGTTACAAAAGCTTGGCATTCAAACGATTGGAGATTTAGCAAATCATGATGTCGTGGCATTGAAGCAGCTTTTAGGGATCAATGGTGAGCGTCTCCATACTCGTGCAAATGGGCATGATAATCGTCCGGTCGACCCAGATGCAATCTACGAATTTAAAAGTATCGGAAATTCAAGAACGTTACCACACGACACAACAGACCAACTAGAAATTGATTCGTTATTGGATCAATTGGCCGAAAAAGTATCTGCGAGATTGCGCTATAAAGATGTAGTTTCAGAAAACATTCAAATTATGATCCGTTATCACGACCGGAAGACGGTTACTCGGAGTAGGCAATTACGTGACTTCGTTGAAAAAAAAGATGAAGTTTTCATGATTGCGAAAATGTTATTCGATGAACATTGGAAGGGGGAACCGATCAGACTATTGGGGATTACTGCACAAGATCTCGTACCAAAGCACGAACTTTCCAAGCAATTGGATTTATTTACATATCAAGAAGAAGCGGAAAAAGAAAAACTTTATCAAACCGTAGAGGATATGAAAGAAAAGTACGGAAATGATGTTTTCATTCAACCAAAAGAAAAAACTCGACCAAATTTATCAACGAGTTTTCAGAAAGATTTTTTAAATGATTTTAAAAAGGATAAAAGAGAGGACTAAAAAAGTCTGTACTTTTATAAAGAAAACCCTGAGCAAGGACAATAAATCCTTTGACTCAGGGTATTTCGTATAGCAGGATTCTTTTTAATGTGACCTGCTATTTTTTAAATAATTTTTTCATGATTTGCTCTCCGAATTTCGAATTTGGATAGCGGAAAGATAAGTCGAATGCCGTTGTTTGTTTCAGGACACTTTTGCGGTGTGTGAACGTACGGAAACTTTCATAACCGTGATAAGCCCCTATTCCACTCGCGCCAATTCCACCGAAGGGCAGGTGAGATGTCCCGATATGCATAATCGTATCATTGATTGACCCGCCACCGAACGAGACATTATTTACAACCCATTGTTGTTTCTGTTCATTCTCAGAAAAATAATACAGCGCTAGAGGATTTCTGGAATGTTCAATCTCATCAACAACTTTCTCTAAATGACTAAACGATCGGATGGGTAAAATCGGACCAAAGATTTCTTCTTGCATGATCGGTCGTTCCCATGATGGTTCATCGATCAATGTAGGATTCATTTTGCGGTTATCTCGATTAACTTCACCACCAAAAATGACATTTTCACCTTCAAGTAGCTTTGCCAAGCGATCTAGATGATTATCATGAATGAGTTGAGTGTAATCTGGATGTTCCATTGGTTGCTCTCCATAGAATGACGATAATTCATTTTTTAACGCTTTAATAAATTCATCTTTTACGGATTCATGGACGAGCGCATAGTCGGGAGCTATACACGTCTGGCCAGCGTTTAATAACTTGCCCCAAGCAATCCGTTTTGCGGCTAATGGAATCTTGGCGTCTTCATCAATAATGACCGGACTCTTACCACCAAGTTCAAGCGTCACAGGAATTAGATGTTTACTTGCTTTCTCCATGACGATTTGACCAACCTTCTGGCTACCCGTAAAAAAGATATAGTCGAATTCCAACTCAAGTAGTTCTTGTGATATTTCTTTACCGCCTTGAATGACTGTAATGTATTTTTCCTCAAAATTATCAGCAATCATTTCAGCTAGTAGCTCACTTGTATTTGGCGTAAACTCTGATGGTTTTAAAAAGGCTGTGTTCCCACCGGCAATGGCGCCAATCAATGGTGTAATACTTAAGTTCAATGGATAGTTCCAAGGGCTAATAATCAAAACCGTTCCATAGGGTTGTTTGTAAATATAGCTTTTGGCTCCCTTATGGGTGGTGGGCGTTTTCACTCTCTCTGTACGCATCCATTCTTTTAAATTTCGAATGACATGATCAAGTTCACTATAAAGCACTCCTAATTCGGTCATTAAAATCTCGTAATCCGATTTTCCTAAATCTTTTTTGATTGCTTGATAGATTCGTTTTTCATTCCGATTCAACATGTCTTTTAGTTTCTGTAGTTGATGAATGCGATATGTGTGTGTCATGGTCTTTCCAGCTCTATACATTGTTTTGTGATCGGACAAGATTGTTGATAAATGCATGGTTTCACACTCCTTCCTTACTTTACAGTAAATTCCATAAAATCTTCGACAAATTGTAAAGGTGAGAATATATCCTTTAACCGAGTCTGTTCATCTTCAAGTAGATCTTGTTGATAGCGAGAAGATATATGGTTCATGAGTAAATAATTCACTTGTGCTTTCTTAGCTAGCCGAGTTGCATCGGCTGCTGTTGAATGAGAATAATCATTTGCCAATTGTTCATCCGCTTCCATAAATGTCGCTTCATGGATCAAAACATCGACACCTTGGACCCATTGTGCGAGCGATTCTACTGGTTTTGTATCACCACAGATGGCAATGCGTCTACCGGGAATATCCGGACCTGTCACATCGTTTCGGTGAACCTCCGTACCATTTGGAAGTACTGTAGTTGGTTGATTTTTAATCGTTTCATAAATAGGACCAGGGGAGACGCCGAGTTTTTTCAATCGTTCGGGAAGCAATGGACCGATTTTATCCGCTTCCTCAATTTTGTATGCATAAGAAGGCATTCCGTGTTGTAATTTTTTTGCAGAAACTTTAATATCTTGATCTTGATAAATGATTCCTTCTGCAATAGGTTTAAAAATCAATGGATAATTCAAGTGTGTTCCTGTTGTTTTCAAAGACGTTTCTACAAACTCTTTTAGACTTGGCGGACCATACAGTTCGACCGCTGATTCACCGTCTTGAAAAGATCTACTGCTGAGTAAGCCTGGAAGACCTAACACATGATCCCCATGCATATGTGTAATAAAAATTTTAGCTATTTTCCGTGGTTTGATTGTCGTTTTCATAATTTGATGTTGAGTAGCTTCCCCGCAATCGAATAACCAAACTTCATCACGCTCTTGCAACATTTTTAGAGCTAAAGAAGAAACGTTTCGATTTTTAGAGGGCATGCCGGAACCTGTACCTAAAAAAGTGATTTCCACAAAGATATCCTCCCACTAAATCCATCCACGCTTGTATTGTTTAGGTGCTTCGATTTCCACTTGTAAATCATCCGCCGCTTGTTTAGGCCAGTAAGGGTTGTTTAACATGGCTCTGCCAATGAATACAAGGTCTGCACGGTCATTTCTTAAGATTTCTTCGGCTTGATTGCCGTCCCGTATCCAACCGACCGCTCCTGTTGGAATATCCGCTTCAAGTCTGATTGTTTCTGAATAACGAACTTGATAGCTAGGATAGACTTCGATTGGTGTTTGTGCATGTACGACTCCACCTGAACTACAGTCAATGAGGTCAACTCCATCTGACTTCATCTCTTTCACAAGATCAATATAGTCATCAACATCATAACCCTTCTCGTGATATTCATTTGCTGAGATTCGAACAAATAGAGGTCCATCCCAAATGTCTCGAACAGCTTGAATAATTTGTTTCAAAAATCGGTATCTGTTTTCTTTTGTACCTCCGTATGCATCTTTTCGAACATTGGCAAGAGGGGAGAGGAATTCATTGATTAAGTACCCATGTGCTCCGTGCAGTTCAATAACATCAAAGCCGGCGTCAGATGCTCGACGGGCACCATCTTTAAAGGCTTGGATCGTTTGATTAATCTCATTGATCGTCATTTCAGTCGGTGTTCGTGATTGGTCATCAAAAGGGATGGCACTCGGTGCGAATATTTCATCGTTTACTTTAGATTTCCGGCCAGCATGGGCTAATTGAATTGCACTTTTGGCACCATGTGAATGAATACGTTCATTTAATTGTTGATAGGCGGCGACATGGTCATCTGACCAAATACCTAAGTCTTGTTGTGAAATTCTTCCTTCTGGTAAGACAGCAGTTGCTTCAACCATAATGAGACCTGCTTGACCAATTGCTCGACTTTCATAATGTGTATAGTGAAAAGGGGTTAATAAGCCATCTTCTTTAAAACTAGAATACATACACATTGGCGACATGACAATGCGGTTTTTTAACTGTATACCCTTGATTGTATAGGGAGAGAATAGTTTATTCATTATTGTTTTCATCCTTTATTCATTCGTTAATGATCATTCACTCATGACTTATCCAATTTTTTTGCCTTTTGATGGTCAGTTAGGCTCATAGAGAACAAGTCGGGTCGGTCGGTAATGATTCCTGACGCGTTTTTATCAACAGATTGTTTAAAAGTACTTCTTCTATTTACGGTATAAACACGAAAAGGAATATCATGTTGATTCATCGCTTGAACCATTCTTGAAGATAGAAGACGTGATTTTATGTGCATCACATTGGCGCCTGTATCCGATAAGTATTGTTGAATATTTCGGAAGGCAATTTTGCTTAAAAGAGCTAGCTCAATGTTTGGATGAAGCTCTCGCATCCGATAAAGTGTATGTGGGTTAAAGCTTGAAATGATCACACGATTTTCTAAGCCATATTCACGGATTAATTGGAACACAATTTTTTCGATATTCGGGTATTTAATGACTTTTGTTTTCATTTCAATATTAACGAACAAGTCTTTTGGTAAGATCCATGCAAAAAACTCCTCAAGCGATAGGATTCGTTCATCCGAAAACCGTTCACTGAACCAACTACCCGCATCAAATTGTTGGAGTTCTTTATACGTATATTTTTGAACAAACCCTCGCCCATTTGTTGTTCGCTTAATGTCTTCGTCATGGATGATGACAGGTATTTGATCTTTTGTCAGATGGATATCTAACTCTATACCGTCTGCACCCATCTTTTCTGCCAATTTAAATGCAGCAAGGGTGTTTTCTGGAGCAAATTTACTCGCGCCTCGGTGAGCGATAATTTGTGTCACAGTTAAAAACACCTCGAATCGTTATCTGTTTTGATTGTCTTGTATCGGTTGGAAAAAGTCAATAATCAAGCTAGCTGTATATCAATTTTCATTTTTTTCACGAATGAAAATACTTTTGTAGTATAATCAATGAATAACCATTCAATCAACTAGATGAAAGGAGCCTACAATTGTCAAACCAATCGTTCCACCAAATAACCGTACCTACACCTTATGCTGTAGGGGATGTGCACATGTATGTTTATAGAGGTGAGTCTGTCTCATTAATAGATGCAGGTGTGAATACAGATACAGCGTGGGATCAGTTAGTCGTTGGTCTCAAGGAAATTAACTTAAAACCATCGGATATCGAGCAGATTATTTTAACCCATCATCACCCTGATCACATTGGTCTGACAGGACGTTTCGAACACGAACCAATTATTTATGGACACAAATTAGTTGAGCCGTGGCTGAACCAATCTAATCAATTCTTTGATCAGTATCTTGATTTTTTTAATGGTCTATATGAAAAGTGGGGTGTACCACATCATTTTCGCAATATCGAAAAAACAATAGCTGTTACCAAAAAGTATTCTTCTAAAAGCGAATTGCATCATTATTTGGTTGAGGGAGACGTTATTGAAGGAATTCCCGGCATGAGAGTAATCGAAACACCGGGACACGCACAGAGTCATTTATCTTTTTGGGATGAAAAAAATCGCCAAATGATTGTCGGAGATGTTTTGTTAAAGCACATATCTTCCAATCCATTGTTAGAACCGCCAAAGAATCAAGGTGACGCTAGGCCAAAACCATTACTGGAATACCGGAATTCATTAGAAAAATTGCTGGACTATGATGTCGATCAATTTCTTCCGGGGCACGGAAAGCCGTTTCGTGAACATAAAGAGTTAATCGAGCGACGACTTGAAAAGCAGTCGAAACGAGCAGAAAATGTATTCGCTTATTTAAAAGAAAAAGGTCCAAAGACGCCGTACGAGATTTGTACGTGGTTATTTGCCAGACAGTATGAAACCCAGTTTGGCTTGACGATGTCCGAAACGATCGGCCAATTAGATTATCTTGAAAGTATCGGTGCGGTCAGTAGCGTGGAAACAGATGGTATAAGCTACTATGCACCCTCGATGATTCATCAAAAGTAACGGACAGAAGCCCTTTTAATAATTTTAAAATAAGAACGGGATTGATCACTACTTAAGGATCAATCCCGTTCTTATAGGTATAAACGCGTATTGAGTTATGAAGCGAATACGATAACCTGTGACCATTGAAATCGTTACATGGTGTAGAGTGAATTAAACGCGATGATTCTCATATCGTTGTGACTTAGTTATTGTTCGCAACTCGTCGTACATTTCATCGGTTATGGATGCTTGTTCATAGGCTTTCATGTTCTTTTCAATTTGACTGGCTTCACTTGCACCAATAACCAAACTGCCAAGTGCTTTGTTTTTTAATAAGTAAGCCATGGCTAGTGACTGTAATGGTTGGCTGTTTTCTTTTGATAGTGCAAGCAATTCCTTGATTGTATGACGTAGTTCTTTCCCAGAATAATCAAGAAAGCCATCTTGCCCTTTTTGTTCCCACTTATCCAAACCATGCTCTGTGAGCATACCTTTAGCCAAGCTGCCTCTAGCCATGATGCTTACCTCCTGTTGATGAAGGGTATCTTCAAACTCTTCTGGTCTTCGGTCGAGTAAACTATACTGCATCATATTACTGACGACTTTGGAACGGTCTAGAAATTGTTGAATGACGTTTGGTCGAATAGATGAAATGCCGTAGTAACGAATCAATCCTTCTTGCTGCATTTCTTCTAATGCTTCAAGTACTTCATCAAAAGGATCCTCAATTGTCCCTCCGTGTAATTGATAAAGATCAATTTCATCAATACCTAATCGATATAAGCTGTTTTTAACGGCTTCTTTCAAATAAGTTTTGGATGGATCCCAAAACCAATCTCCTTTGTCTTTGTCAAAGTGATTACCGCCTTTCGTTGCAATGACTACTTCATCGCGTCGTCCTTTAATCGCTTCCCCAACAATTTTTTCATTTTCTCCAAAGTCATATAAATCCGCAGTATCCAAATAGTTAATTCCTGATTGGATGGCCTCATGAATAATATCCTTTGCACGACTGGTGTCCGTGCCAAGACTCATACAACCCAGGCCAATTTCGCTCACATGAAGATCTGTGTTTCCGAGTTTACGTTTATTCATTGATTCTTCACCCCTTTGTCATTCATTGTAGAATTGACGAATAAGAAAGACAAATGATTGGTAACAGACGATTGTGGTAAAATAATCGAATAGTAGGAGGCATGCGAAGTGAATAAATTCGAAGAGAAAACAATACACACCGAAAAAGTTTATCAAGGAAAAATTATCGATTTAGAGATTGACGATGTTATTTTACCCAACGAGCAAACATCGAAGCGGGAGATCGTTCGTCACCCAGGTGCTGTCGCCATCTTGGCACTCACGGATGAAGGAAAAATCATCATGGTTGAGCAGTACCGTAAGCCTTTAGGAAAAAGTATTATTGAAATTCCAGCCGGGAAATTAGAACCTGGAGAAAAATCAGTAAAGACAGCTGAGCGTGAATTGGAAGAAGAAACAGGGTATGCGGCACGCCAGTTTGAATTTATTATGTCTTACTATACTTCGCCTGGTTTTGCGGATGAAAAAATTGAGTTATTTCTAGCAAAAGATCTTTATAAAGTAGAAGAACAATCTATGGGTGATGAAGATGAATTTGTCGAATTAATTGAACTAACTCCAACACAAGCGATTGAGTACATTAAACAAGAAAAAATTCATGATGCCAAAACCATTCATGCTGTGTACTATGCGTTAATGAAGGAAGTGTAGCCATTGAGTTTATCGACTTTCTATGCAGATATTCATATTCATATCGGAGAAACGATGTATGGGAAGCCAGTGAAGATTTCTGCTTCCAACCAATTAAAACTGTCAACGATCATGGAATTTGTAAAAGAGAAGAAGGGACTGGACCTAATTGGAATCATCGATGCCCACGTTCCGGCTGTTCTTGAAGAAATCGAATTATCCATAAAGAATAATGAGTATATCGAATTGCCTGATGGCGGTATTTCCAACGGGTCGGTAACCGTTTTACTAGGTTCGGAAATAGAGATATACGATTCAAAGAGCAATGGTCCGATTCATATTCTTTGCTTCTTTTCAACGCTTGAACGAATGAAGAACTTTGCCCAATGGTATCGTCAATACGTCAGTAATCCAGAACTAAGTTCTCAACGAATTTACACTGAAGGAAAGGCACTCCAAAAAAAAGTGAAGGAATTACAAGGTTTATTTATTCCTGCTCATATTTTCACACCCTTTAAAAGCTTATATGGAAAAGGAGTGAAGAAGAGCTTGACAGAGGTCTTTGACCCAACACAAATTGATGCTGTTGAATTAGGGTTAAGTTCAGATACGGACATGGTAAGGAACATCGAAGAAATAAAACCTTATCCTTTCCTCACCAATTCGGATGCTCATTCATTGGAAAAGATTGCTCGTGAATACAACGCACTGCAATTAAAAGAAGCAACGTTCAAGGAATTTGAGAAAGCTTTAAAGAAAGAAGCGGGAAGAAAGATTCAAGCAAATTATGGAATGAATCCACATTTAGGAAAATATCATCATACGGTGTGCAAAGCTTGTCAGACAACCGAGATCATTGGGACGGTTTGTCCAAACTGTGGCTCGACCAATGTGATTCGAGGAGTCAGTGAGCGTATAAAGGACTTATCTTCAAACCGTAATAGCACTATCGAAAGACCACCTTACATTCATCAGGTTCCTTTGGATTATATTCCAGGATTAGGTCCTAAAACACTCGAACGCTTAAGAAAGCATTTACATCACGATATGTATATCATTCATCAAGCTAGCTTCGACCAGTTGAAAGAGAATTCCAATGAACGAATTGCTAGAAAAATATTAGATTTACGAGAAGGGAAAATCTCTGTTCAAGCTGGTGGTGGTGGCGTTTACGGTAAAATCATCGATTAATTCATGATCTTTCGTTCTAGTTTTATGATTCCTCACATAGATTTTTAATAGGAAATTGAGATTGGGGGATCTGAAATGAAACGATGGATCAAAGGGTCGTTATATACAATCGAACCCTATATCAGCTTATATGTCTTTTTGTTTGTCTTATTTGTGATTGGTGTTATTTTTGGAGCGAATTTGGTCGGGAACTTGAATTTTTTACAACAACAAGACCTGTTATTCTTTGTCGAAAACTATTTTCAAATGCTTGAAAGACCAGCAGATCAAGCGATTATGGATAGCTTTCTGAACATCTTGTATACACACGGTAAATATATGATATTTTTATTCCTTTTTGGTTTATCATTTGTTGGTCTCCCCATTGTATGGTTTTTATTATTTTTAAAAGGGGTAGTCGTTGGTTTTACAGTTGGTTTTCTCGTTCATCAATTGGCTTGGGATGGTTTTTTTATCTCACTCGTTTCGATCGCTCCACAAAATTTGTTGATCATCCCAGCTTATCTATTCTTGGCTGCAGGAAGTATGATTTTCAGTATCCGTGTGATGCGCTTATTATTTAGCCGGTTGGGCAACAAAGCTTCGATTGGAGAAGTGTTGAGGAACTATTTTAAGAATCTAGCCATTTCCTTTTGTATTCTTTTGGCAGGATGTGTAGTAGAAATATTGATTTCCAGCCAAGCGATCCACTTAGTTATCAATTAATAATGATTATAGGATGATATTCATTATAATCTGCTATTAATAATCATTTTAATTTGACACGTTCAACACTCTTACTTATAATAAAACTTGAACGAGTAAGAGGAGAGGTGCATAAAAGTGGAGAACCGCATTGAAAAGATCAAAAAACAACTTTCATCTCAAAGCTATAAGTTGACACCACAGCGCGAAGCCACCGTGCGTGTATTGCTGGAACATGAAGAAGACCACTTAAGTGCCGAAGATATTTATCTCCTCGTAAAGGAAAAAGCACCGGAAATTGGGTTGGCCACGGTATATCGAACATTGGAATTGTTATCTGAATTAAAAGTGGTCGACAAAATCAACTTTGGCGATGGTGTTTCTCGTTATGACCTCAGAAAAGAAGGGGCAGAACATTTTCATCACCATCTCGTTTGTGTGGAGTGTGGCTCCGTAAAGGAAATTGAAGAGGATTTACTCGGTGATGTTGAAGCCATTGTTCAGACAAGATGGTCTTTTGAAGTGAAAGATCACCGCTTAACCTTTCATGGTGTTTGTGAACAGTGTCAAACAATTTCCAGCAAAGTCAATTCGTAAAATAAAATAAATAACAGATGATAAGATGATCTCGGAGTGTTCGGGTTCATCTTTTTAATTTTCTTGGATATTCTTTCGTACATATAGTTTTTTAGTGAAATGAAGGGCTGTAGTATGATAAATTCTTACTATAGCCTTTTTTATGTCACACCATTTGAGGGAGATACCGTCATGGATAATGAAATTGCTGATTTTGTTCACTATTTGACGATTGAAAAGGGATTGGCAGAAAATACGGTAAAATCGTATGAGAGAGATTTAAAACAATACCAATTTTTCTTGGAAAACGAATACACCATCCATCAAGTCAAGCAGATTGAGCGACCACACATTAAACATTTTTTGCTGTCTTTAAAGGAACAAGATAAATCAACGGCTTCAATATCTCGAATGATATCAACCATTCGTTCTTTTCATCATTTTTTGATCTATGAGCGTTTAGCGGAGCATGATCCGAGCCTACATATTGAAACGCCTAAAAAAGAACGGATGTTGCCGAAAGTTCTTTCAAGTCAAGAAGTAGAGTCTTTACTCGACATTCAAGGTGACTCACCTTTTGACCTCCGGAACAAAGCAATGTTGGAGATGCTGTATGCAACCGGACTACGAATTTCTGAATTACTATCCTTGGAATTGGATGATCTTCATTTAACGATGGGATTCGTACGAATAACGGGAAAAGGCGGGAAGGAGCGTATTGTACCGCTTGGAAAACATGCACAAGAGGCAATAGAAGGTTATGTGGAGATGGCTCGTTCTCAATTGGAAAAAAAGAACCAATCAGACGCTCTATTTCTGAATCATCACGGGAATCCGATGAGCCGACAAGGTTTTTGGAAAGTGTTAAAGGGAATTGTCTTAAAGAAAGGGATTCAAAAAGATGTATCGCCACATATGTTGCGCCATTCTTTTGCTACACACTTGTTAGAGAATGGGGCTGACTTGCGTGCTGTTCAAGAAATGTTGGGCCATTCGGATATTTCAACAACGCAGATTTACACACATGTGACAAAAACAAGGTTAAAAGATATTTATCATACCTATCATCCTCGGGCATAATACGAATTGGAAACTAACACAAAACGGAGGAGTTTTTTTATGGATTTTAAACGCGTATTTTTAATCGTTATGGATTCTGTAGGAATTGGAGAAGCACCTGATGCAAAGGAATTTAAAGATGTAGGTGCCGATACCCTCGGACACATAGCAGAAAAAATGAACGGATTGACTATGCCGAATATGAGTAAGCTTGGTTTAAGTAATATTCGTGAAATTCAAGGGATTGAGAAAGCGGAACAACCAAAGTCACATTTTACAAAAATGGAAGAAGCATCGAGTGGAAAGGATACAATGACTGGACACTGGGAAATGATGGGTCTTCGCATTGATCAGCCTTTCCGTACATTTCCTGATGGATTTCCAAATGAGTTAATTGAAAAGATTGAGAATAAATTCGGACGCAAAATCATTGGAAACAAACCTGCATCCGGTACGGAAATCATTAAAGAACTTGGTGAGGCACATGTAGAAACTGGTGCATTAATCGTATATACTTCAGCTGATTCTGTTTTACAAATCGCAGCTCATGAGGAAGTTGTTCCGCTTGATGAATTATATGAAATCTGTGAGTATGTAAGAGAAATTACGAAAGACGAGCCATATATGATCGGTCGGATTATCGCACGACCTTTTATTGGAAAACCTGGTGAGTTCGAACGTACTTCCAACCGTCATGACTATGCATTGAAACCATTCGGTCGTACAGTCATGAATGAACTGAAAGACAGCAACTATGATGTCATTGCGATCGGAAAAATTTCAGACATCTATGATGGTGAAGGAATTACGAAAGCCATTCGAACAAAAGACAATATGGATGGAATGGATCAAATTCATCAAACGATGAAAATGGATTTCACCGGTATCAGTTTCTTGAATTTAGTTGATTTTGATGCGAAGTTCGGCCATAGAAGGGACCCAATTGGATACGGTGAAGCTTTGGAAGCTTTTGACGAACGTCTACCTGAGCTACTTGAACAGTTGACAGAAGATGATTTACTCATCATCACTGCCGATCATGGTAACGATCCTGTGCACCACGGAACAGACCATACGAGGGAGTATGTTCCTTTACTGGTTCATCATAAGAACATCAATACGGGTGAGGAATTACCAATTCGTAAAACATTCGCAGATGTTGGGGCGACCATTGCTGATAATTTCAACATTAAACTACCAACACACGGCGAAAGCTTTTTAAAAGACATTCGATAAGTAGTAAAGGGGCGTTAATGAAATGCAGTTAATGAATCAAATTGAAGAAGCTAAACAATTTATTCAACGTAAATTAAACAAGCAAGAACCTACGATTGGACTGATTCTCGGTTCAGGGTTAGGTGTATTGGCTGATTATATCGAGGAACCTACAACCATTCCTTATGAACAGATTCCTCACTTTCCAAAGTCCACAGTAGCTGGGCATAAGGGGCAGTTGGTCATTGGTGAACTTGAAGGACAATCGGTTTTGGCCATGCAAGGTAGGTTTCATTATTATGAGGGCTATCCAATGGAAGCTGTGACATTTCCAGTGCTGGTGATGAATGCACTAGGTATTGATCAATTAATCGTTACGAATGCTGCAGGTGGTATTAATGAAAATTTTGAACCTGGCGATTTAATGATTATTCAGGATCATATTAATATGATGGGAACAAATCCATTAATTGGCCCCAATCCTGATGAACTTGGACCTCGGTTCCCGGATATGTCTCAAGCTTATAATAAAACGTTACGTAACATTGCTGAAGAAACAGCAAATGAGCTAGGACATACCATTCGTAAAGGCGTATATGTAGGGAATTCAGGGCCAACTTATGAAACAAGCAGCGAAATAAAAATGTTACGTATTCTCGGCGGCGATGCCGTTGGAATGTCAACTGTTCCTGAGGTTATTGTTGCGAACCACTCAGGAATGAGTGTTTTAGGGATTTCTTGTATTTCCAATATGGCAGCAGGTATATTGGACCAACCGTTGTCTCATGAAGAAGTGATCGAGACAACTGAGCGTGTGCGTGCGGATTTCATCCAAATCGTTCGCTCGATTCTAACGAAAATGTAAAACGGAGTGAACAATATGAGAATGTACGATATTATTGCCAAAAAGCGTGATGGGGAAGTTTTGACCCAAGAGGAAATCCAATTCTTCATCGATGGTTACACTTCTGGGGAAATTCCTGATTATCAAGCAAGTGCCTTTGCCATGGCGCTTTATTTCCAAGGCATGAACAAAGAAGAACGTGCAGCCATTACGATGGCGATGGCACAATCCGGTGACATGATCGATTTATCAGAAATAGAAGGAACGAAAGTCGATAAACATTCGACTGGTGGCGTTGGCGACACGACTACATTGATTCTCGCTCCACTGGTTGCTTCTGTTGGTGTACCAGTTGCGAAGATGAGTGGAAGAGGTCTCGGCCATACTGGTGGAACGATTGATAAGCTCGAATCTGTACCAGGATTTCATGTAGAACTATCCAAAGAAGAGTTTATTCAAAACGTCAATGAGAGAAAAGTATCCGTCATTGGTCAATCTGGAAATTTAACACCGGCAGATAAAAAATTATATGCACTTCGTGACGTTACTGCGACTGTCAACTCCATTCCGTTGATTGCCAGTTCGATTATGAGTAAAAAAATAGCTGCAGGCGCAGATGCGATTGTTTTGGATGTAAAAACGGGTGCTGGTGCATTTATGAAAAAAGAAAGTGAATCCGTTGATTTAGCTAAAGCAATGGTTGAGATCGGAAACTCCGTTGGCAGAAATACAATGGCGGTGATCAGTGATATGAGTCAACCGCTTGGAAATGCAATCGGAAATGCCTTAGAGGTTAAGGAAGCAATTGATACCTTAAATGGGACTGGACCCGAAGATTTAACGAAGTTATCGTTAACGCTAGGTAGTCAAATGGTTGTTTTAGCAGGTCAAGCAGAAAACCTTACCGAAGCATGGTCATTATTAGAAAAAAGTATTGAAAATGGGGATGCTTTGAAAAAATTCAAAGAGTTTTTAGCTTCACAAGGCGGAGATGCGTCCGTTGTCGATGAACCTACTTTATTGCCACAGGCAAAGCATCAATTTGAGGTTCTTGCTGATGAATCTGGTTATATTCACGAGATTGTAGCAGATGAAGTTGGTCATGCAGCAAGTATGTTAGGTGCTGGAAGGTTAACAAAGGATGCAGAAATCGACCTTTCTGTTGGAATTGTATTGCAGAAAAAAGTAGGCGATACCATTGAAAAAGGAGAGCCATTATTGACGATTCATAGCAATCATGAAGAAGTTAAAGAAGTTCAAGAAAAGCTGAAAGAAAATATCAAAATTTCACCAGAACCATTGATTCCGCCAGATTTAATCCGTCAAATCATTACGAAATAAGCAAGCTGTGCAGAATGAACCCAAGCTAAGGTACTCCAACCTTTGCTTGGGTTTTTTTATGGTGTTCTATTCGAAAATAAGACATTTATATAGCTTTCCTTTTCATTAAATACTAAAACAGTGTAATAATTTCTCGAATCATGGAAAAAATATCAAGCAGAACTAATGGAGGGAAGGGAAGTTTATGATTCGTAAGGTATCCATTCTTATGGTGATTATTTTCGTAATGATTCCAGGCTTTTCTGTATTCGGAGAAGAAGCGGAATTAACTGATCATTCATCGAGCTCTTTTTTAATGGAGGTAGATACAGGTACAGTGCTACATGAAAAAAATGCCCACAAACCGTTACCACCTGCAAGTATGACAAAGCTTATGACACTACTATTGATCATGGAGGAGATCGACCAAGGAAAGTTAACATTAAGTGAATCAGTGCGTGTCAGTGAATATGCTGCATCAATGGGTGGTTCTCAAATTTTTTTAGAACCAAACGAGGAAATGTCGGTTGAAGATTTACTGAAGAGTATTGCGATCGCATCAGCTAATGACTCATCGGTTGCTTTAGCTGAAAGAATTGCCGTATCTGAAGAAAATTTCGTTAAGCGTATGAATGAGCGAGCAAAAGAATTAGGGCTTAAAAACACAACGTTCAAAAACGTAACAGGACTACACGCGGAAGGCCATGTAAGCTCTGCTTATGATCTGGCTAAAATTGCGCAAGAGCTTTTGAAGCATGATGAAATCACTTCTTATACTAAAATTTATGAAGATTATTTACGAAAAGGGACCGATGAAGAATTTTGGTTAGTCAATACAAATAAATTGGTGAAATTTTATCAAGGTGTCGACGGATTAAAAACAGGATATACAGATGAAGCGAAATACGGTCTGACTGCCACTGCAAAGCGTGGAGATATGCGGGTGATCGCGGTCTCCATGGGAGCGAAAACCGTCAAGGATCGAAATGCTGACGTGACCAATATGTTGGACTATGCGTTCAGTCATTATGAACTCCATAAATTGCATGATAAAGAAACGCCTTTGTATACGTGGTCCCACTTAAAATCAAAACAAGACGAATTGAACTTAGTCGCCGATCAAAATGTTTCTGTCCTATTATCAAAAGGAGAAGAGATGGAAGACTATGAAACGGTCGTTAAACCTGGAAATATAGACAAGTGGCCAATCAAGCAAGGGGAACAATTAGGTGATCTGCACGTTAAGAAAGGCGACACCACAATCAAAAAAATTCCACTCTACGTAAAAGAAGACGTAGAAGAAGCGAGATTGTTAAAATTGTTTAATCGTGTCGGAAAGTTCTTGCATCAAGGATATAAAACGTCGAATATGAACTAGTTTTGTCAGTGAGAAGGATTTTTCATAAGAAGTAAAGAAAGACTCAAGTAGCTAAAACCAAGAGGAGGGGTATGGCCTTGAGTCTTACTTATGATTTTGAACAAAAACAAGATGTCTTACTGGTTCGACTGACAGGTGAGTTGGACCATCATGAAGCAGAGCAGTTAAAAAACGATTGGCAGTCGTATTTACAAAACGGAATGACAAAACATGTTGTCGTGAATTTGGAAAATCTACACTTTATGGATTCGTCAGGGTTAGGTGTATTTCTCGGCCGATATAAAGAAGTGAAGGAAATTGGCGGTGAAATGGTCATCTGCTCAATTAATTATGATGTTCAACGATTATTTGAGTTATCGGGTTTGTTTAAAATTATCGATGCAGCAGATAATGAAGCAGCCGCACTCGCTCGTTTGGGGGTGGCGCTATGAGTAATTTCATGAAAGTGGAATTTTCCGCCAAAAGTGAAAATGAATCATTTGCCCGTACAACAGTTGCTGCTTTCATTGCTCAGTTAGACCCAACGGTTGAAGAACTAACGGAAATTAAGACAGTCGTCTCTGAGGCGGTAACCAACGCAATTATTCATGGATATGAAGAAAATGAGGAAGGAACCGTGTTGATCGAATGCGAACTCAAAGATCAAGATATCTCCTTGACGATCCGCGACTTCGGCAATGGGATTGAGGATGTTGATGAAGCCATTCAACCAATGTATACATCGAAACCAGAATTAGAACGATCTGGAATGGGTTTTACCATTATGGAAAATTTTATGGATCACTTTGAAATTGAATCAATTCCCAATCACGGGACAACGGTCACGCTGAGAAAAAAGTTTCTAAATAACCAATCGGCTTACAATTAGGTGATGCCGATGAGCCAAAACAGTCAGATCAAAAAGAATATATCACTCAGTAATGAAAGAGTCCGTGAATTGATTGAAAGAAGTCAAAGTGGTGATGAAAACGCCCGTGATGAAATCGTCGAACATAACACCCGGCTCGTATGGTCTGTTGTCCAACGATTTTTGAATCGAGGATATGAACCAGATGATCTATTTCAAATCGGATGTATTGGATTGATTAAATCCATTGATAAATTCGATTTGTCTTATGATGTGCGATTCTCTACATACGCTGTACCAATGATCATCGGGGAAATTCAGCGTTTTATCAGAGATGATGGCTCTTTGAAGGTGAGTCGCTCCTTAAAGGAATTGAACAATAAAATTCGTATTAAAAAAGACGAACTAACCAAGCAACTCGGTGAATCACCATCTATTTCGATGCTAAGTGAAGAGATGAATATTCCGAAAGAGGATATCCTCTTAGCACTTGAGGCAAATCAACAACCACATTCGATTCATGAAACGGTTTATGAGAATGAAGGAGATCCAATCACATTAATGGATCAAATAGCTGATCAGAACACCGAATGGTTTGATCATATTGCATTGAAGGAAGCCGTTCGACATTTAAATGAACGAGAGCGGCTCATTGTATATTTGCGCTACTATAAAGACCAAACTCAATCGGAAGTAGCTGAACGACTGAGTATTTCTCAAGTGCAAGTGTCTCGATTGGAAAAAAACATCCTCCAGCACTTAAAAGAGTATTTGAATCAATAGACAAAAAATAAAAGTTGTTGAAAAAGACGAATAGTAAAATAACAAAGAATTAGCTGGATAGGAAGCGAAACCATAACACGTAGATGTCTGTGGTCAAAGTTGACACTAGTCCCGTCCTGGGTGTCGGAAAGGCACGTGCCTCCGAAACCCTACAGACCAAGTTTTTAGGATGAGGTGGCTCGTGTTGTGTCCGTGGAAAGCGGAGTATATTGATGAAGCGCTATCCAAGTAGGAAACCCGAACGATTTAGATAAATAAATCGTTCGGGTTTTAACTTTGTTTTAGCCACTAATAAAAATGGTGGGACAAGGATAGAAAATTATAGCGAGATCCATTCTATTTGTATGAGAGCATGATTTTATCGCGTTATCCCAGATTAGAACGCTTCAATTCAGGAGTAGGGCAAAAATTTCACCTGCTACCCCCGATTATTAGAACGCTTCAATTCAGGGGTAGCGCCAGAATTTTACCTGCTACCCCCGATTAGAACGCTTCAATTCAGAGGTAGGACCAGAATTTTACCTGCTACCCCCGATTATTAGAACGCTTCAATTCAGGGGTAGCGCCAGAATTTCACCTGCTACCCCCGATTATTAGAACGCTTCAATTCAGGGGTAGCGCCAGAATTTCACCTGCTACCCCCGATTAGAGCGCTTCAATTCAGGGGTAGTGCCAGAATTTTACCCGCTACCCCTGATTAGAGCGCTTCAATTCAGAGGTAGCATCAGAATTTTACTCGCTATCCCCGATTAGAACCCTCCAATTCAGGGGTAGCGCTCTAATTTTGCATTCTACCCCTGATTAGTCCAATTTTTAAGCTAATCGAAGTTAGTACCAAACTACGCGTATGATCATTTTCACCATTTTAAAAGAACGCACTTCCTCATATGATGTTTTGCCCGCATCCGCTTCCACATGATTGCGTACACTCTTACCACTAAATACAACCTAATTATTTTCAGTACGGTACCTCTTTTTAAATTCCGAAATTTAGTCGGGTTAAACTCAAATTTCCAATCGAAATACATGCTTTAAAGATGAACGTACATACTAACGGCTAGAGTCGATTAGTGAAGGTGAAGATGATGGCACATGTGATTTACATTAAATTAAAACACCATAAAACAGTTCAGTCGAATGAAAAAGTTTTTCTGAGGGACATTGCTTGGATTCAAGCTGAGGATGAAGTGAAAAGAAAACTTGAACAGCTTTTCATTTCGGAAGTCAAAAAAGAAGACCTGACTTATAAGGTTCTAGACATATTTACGATTATCGAGAAAATCAGAAAGCTTTATCCGGAATATGAAATAGAAACAATCGGCCCTGCACAAACTATACTTAAACTCCAAAAGAAGCATTCAAAAATATTTCCGTTATACGTTGTTTTTATTTGGTGTCTTTTGTTTATCGGTTCGGCGATGGCCATAATAAATTTTCATTATGACGTTAGCATGGAAGAAGTACAAGAGCGTATCCATTATATGATAACTGGTGAAGAGGGGCGAAGTATTTTATGGTTTCAAATACCTTATTCACTCGGGTTAGGTCTCGGTATGATTTTGTTTTTTAATCATATTTTCAAGAAAAAATTAAATGAAGAGCCAAGCCCATTAGACATTGAAATGCATAACTATGATGAAGATATTCGACGTTATGTTTCTTATCATGAAAATGAACTGGTCGAGCGAAATGAAGATTAATTATTTAGTTGACTTATTTATTGGCTTAGCAGCTGGTTTTACTGTTGGCGCTGGGTTTGTCGCTTTCTTGGCAGTTTTAGGAATCATTCCACGGTTAGCTCAACTGTCAAAGTCAAGAACCTTTATTCACTTTTATGAAAACGCCGTAACTGCTGGTGCAGTGTTCGGTACCTACTTATCGTTTCAGACAGCCATGATTTCAGTTCCGATTCCGATCGAAGTGTTGTGGGGACTGTTACACGGAATTTTTATCGGCATGCTTGCTGCCGCTTTAACCGAAGTGCTCAATGTGTTTCCGATTCTTTTTAAACGTATTCGGTTGAATCGTTATCTATTAACACTCTTACTTGCAATTGTATTAGGCAAAATTTTTGGCTCGCTTTTTCAATGGACAATCTTTGATTTTTAGAAAGGAGCATCTAAATGATTACAAAAGATAACTATAAAGAGAGTGTGAAACCATATCAAGGTAAACCACCACTATTAAAGAATTGCCTGAAAGCTTTTATTGTTGGGGGTCTGATCTGTGTGATCGGACAAGGGTTGACCTATTTTTATATGTACGTATTTGATTTTACAGAAAAACAAGCAGGGAATCCGACGGTAACAACACTGATATTGATATCTGCATTATTGACCGGTTTTGGCGTGTACGATCGCTTAGGAAGTTTTGCAGGCGCAGGTGCTGCTGTACCCGTTACAGGCTTCGCCAACTCGATCACAAGTGCTGCTTTAGAGCATAAGAGTGAAGGAATTCTTTTTGGGATATCAACAAACATGTTTAAGCTAGCTGGGTCTGTAATCGTTTTTGGTACGGTATCTGCTTATGTCGTCGGTTTAATTCGGTATACAATCCAGCAATTACTCTAACAATAGAGGTGATCGCAAGTGAAACAAGGAAAAAATTCATGGAAATTTACAAATGGAGTTTATATTGATGGAAACGCCACGGTAACTGGACCAAAGGAAGCAAAGGGGCCATTGGCAGATACGTTTGATTATAGTTTTGACGATTTATATTGCAACGAAAAAACGTGGGAAAAAGCAGAGCAGGCTTTATTGAAAAAATCAATCGGACTGACGTTATCCAAAACAAATACACGGCAAGATGCTGTCGACCTATTCATTAGTGGTGACCTACTGAATCAAACCATCTCATCCAGCTATGTCGCAAGGGACATGGACATCCCTTTTTTCGGCGTATTCGGTGCTTGCTCAACATCGATGGAAACTGTGGCAATAAGTTCCTCGTTCGTTGACGCAGGTCATTGTTCCAAAGTTGTTGCCGGTACAAGCAGTCATTATTCAACAGCTGAAAGACAATTTCGCTATCCAACAGAGTACGGAATACAAAAACCGAATACTGCACATTGTACAGTGACTGGAGCTGGGTCGGTCTTAGTCCAAAAGGAAAAGGCGGCAATCCAAGTGGAAGGAGCGACAATTGGAAAAGTGATTGACTATGGTGTGACTGATCCGTTGGATATGGGTTCTGCGATGGCACCAGCCGCAGCCAATACGATCGTACAACACTTCAAAGATTTTGGTCGCCAACCAGATGATTACGATATCATCTTGACCGGCGACTTAGCCAGTGTAGGTACACCAATATTAAAAAAATTAACAGAGCAATCAGGCTATGATATCGAGGATGTGCATCAAGATTGTGGACTAATGATTTATCATGATAGCCAAAAAGTGAATGCAGGAGGAAGTGGATGTGCAAGCTCGGCTGTTGTCACTTATGGATATATCATGCAACAAATGATGGATCATAAGCTTGATAAAGTGCTTGTCGTTGCAACTGGTGCATTACTCAGTCCAACGATTGTCCAACAAAAAGAATCCATTCCTTGTATTGCACATGGCGTGGTTATAAAGCGGGTGAAAGACTGATGTTTTTACAGTTTTTATGGGCATTTTTAGTTGGTGGAGCGATCTGTGTAGTAGGTCAACTGTTATTTGATGTCGCAAAGCTTACTCCTGCACATGTAATGTCTTCCTTTGTAGTCGCTGGCGCCGTTTTAGACGGTTTTGATTTATACGACAAATTGATTGAGTTCGCTGGCGCAGGAGCGACCGTGCCGATCACAAGTTTTGGACATAATCTTCTTCACGGCGCCATGGCACAATCAGAAGAACATGGGTTTATGGGAATAGCTGTTGGTATTTTTCAATTGACTTCAGCAGGTATTTCTTCCGCTATTTTATTTGGATTTATCATTGCCTTAATTTTCAAACCAAAAGGCTAAAAGGGGTAATCAAATGGCTCAAGATGTAAAAGGTAAAACAATTGATGCGTCTATCAAAAAAAGCCGTAAAGTCTTCGGTGATCAATTAGGAATCGGAACCTCGTTCGATGTTGGTAGACGCTCACTCCTTGTTTTAGAACATGATGTCGATATTTATTTTGTGAACGGTTTGACTGATTCTGAATATACGATTGAAATCATAAAGAAACTGGTTGAAATCAATGATTTTGAGTCGGAGAAACGGAAATTGGCCGAAATCATAAAAAACCGACTGATGAATCATCAAGTAGAAGAGTTTAAAACTTATGATGATGCCATTAACCAATTATTATCGGGTTTGGTGGTTGTCACCATTGACGGGGAATCATTTGCTCTTGTCGTTGATGTAAGGAATTATCCAGGTCGTGGACCAAAAGAGCCGGATACAGAGAAGGTCGTGCGAGGTGCACGTGACGGATTCACAGAAAATATTATAGAAAACTCAGGGCTAACCAGGAGAAGGATACGAGATGATCGTTTACGCATGGAGATTATGCGTGTCGGTGAGCGCTCACAAACCGATGTATCCATTGCTTATTTAAAAGATGTTGCAGACCCCGGATTGGTCGATGTCATTAAGAAAGAAATTAGTAAAATTAATGTGGACGGCATGGCGATGTCTGATAAAGCATTGGAAGAATTCCTCGTTTCTCAAAGTATTAATCCGTTTCCTTTAGTTCGATACACAGAAAGGCCGGATGTCGCATCAGCTCATTTATTTGAAGGCCATGTCCTCATCTATGTGGATACATCGCCCAGTGTCATGATTACACCGACAACGTTCTTTCATCATGTTCAACATGCAGAAGAAAGTCGGCAAGTTCCATCAGTCGGTACGTTCATTCGTTGGGTGAGATTCTTTGGTGTTATTTTATCAATCTTTTTGCTGCCATTATGGGTACTATTCGCAACACAACCTGAATACTTACCACCGGAGTTATCGTTTATTGGCTTAAAAGAAGAAGGTAATCTGCCAATTATTGTGCAAGTGTTACTGGCAGATATTGGATTGGAATTCATGAGGATTGCGGCCATTCACACACCGACCGCCCTATCGACCGCTATGGGACTTATTGCGGCGGTGTTGATTGGCGAGATCGCAATCACAGTCGGTTTGTTCAGTCCAGAAATTATCTTATACGTAGCAATTAGTGCGATTGGTACCTACTCGACACCAAGCCATGAATTAGGTGTTGCTAATAAACTGGTGAGGATTATGTTGGTCATTGCTGTATCGATATGGGGAGCTGCCGGATTTATAATTGGTGTAACACTGTATTTGCTCCACTTAGTGCGAACAATCTCGCTGAATACGCCTTATTTTTGGCCATTGATTCCTTTTAATGGGAGAGCACTATGGCACGTGTTTATCCGAATGACGGTTCCTCACCAACGTTTCCGTCCGAGCATTGTTCATCCACAATCAGCCGCACGAATGCCTAAGGGAGAAAACACAAAGTAATAAAAAAGTTGTTAAATCAAGTGATTGGAATATAGTTTTACAAATGTTTGACACCCGTACGATGATTAATCGATCTTAATCGTCATACGGGTGTTACTTGATTCTTTCGCCAAAACACCAACCGTCATCAATAGTTGTCATAAAAATGTAGTATTAAAATTGAAAAGTGTGTGTAACTTGTGATAAGTTATTTTTATTAGCTTTGCTTCAAAGAGAAAAGGTGAGATAATTAATGAGTAATAACCATTTGCATATTGGTGGTATTGATTCAATCGATTTGATCGAGAAGTATGGGACACCTTTGTTTGTCTATGACGTTAAAAAGATTAGAGAAAATGCTCGTGCTTTTGTCAGAACTTTTGAAGAATCGGGGATTCCTTTTCAGGTCGCATATGCGAGTAAGGCCTTTTCTTCTATAGCAATGCTTCAAGTAGCAAAGCAAGAGAAACTAAGCTTGGATGTCGTTTCTCAAGGAGAATTACATACTGCATTAGAAGCTGGTTTTCCTGTAGAAAAAATTCATATGCATGGAAACAACAAAAGCGAAGATGAGTTAAAAATGGCAATTGAGAGTGGGATCGGTTGTATTGTCGTTGACAATTTTTATGAAATCTCTTTGTTGGAAGCTTTGCTTGAGGAAAAAGATACAGCTGTGGAAGTATTGCTTCGAGTCACGCCAGGAATTGAAGCACATACACATGATTATATATTGACTGGTCAAGAAGACTCCAAGTTTGGTTTTGATTTGAATAGTGACCAAGCTGACGAGGCATTGAAACGACTACTTAATCATCCACGATTCCATGTGTTAGGAATTCACTCACATATTGGATCCCAAATATTTGAGACAACGGGTTTTGAAATGGCGATTAAAAAGCTCTTTCAATTACTTGATCATTGGAAAAAACAATTTCAATACGATGCCGAAGTTGTCAATCTGGGCGGAGGGTTCGGCATTAAGTATACGGAGAGCGATCAACCGTTGCCTTTGAATCAATATGTTGTTACATTGACAGATTGTGTCAAAATGGAAGCACAAAGGTTGAATTTAGCCATCCCAGAAATTTGGATTGAACCAGGCAGGTCTATTGTCGGCGATGCTGGAACAACATTATATACTGTCGGATCATTGAAGGAAGTTGAGAACGTTCGAAAATATGCGTCCGTAGACGGTGGCATGACAGATAATATTCGCCCGGCACTTTACCAAGCTAAGTATCAAGCGGTTGTCGCAAATAAAATAAATGAACCGTTGTCCGAAGAAGTATCAATTGCTGGTAAATGTTGTGAGTCTGGTGATATGCTTATCTGGGACTTGAAGACCCCGACAATCGAATCCGGTGACTACTTAGCTGTGTTTTCTACAGGTGCTTACGGGTATGCAATGGCAAGCCATTATAACCGCTTTCCTAAAGCTGCGGTTGTGTTTGTTGAAGATGGAAAAGATCAGCTCGTTGTCCAACGTGAAAAATACACGGATTTAACTCGATTTGATTTAAGCTATGAATAAACGAATTGGAGGAATAAACAATGAAAAAAGCAACAATTCAATTTGAAAACGGTGAACAAATTAAGATCGATTTATTTGAAGAAGATGCTCCAGGAACGGTTGAAAACTTCGTCAGCTTAGCAAAAAAGAATTTTTATGATGGTTTAACGTTCCACCGAGTGATTCCAGGATTCGTCATTCAGGGTGGCGACCCAAATGGTAATGGAACAGGCGGTCCAGGATATACGATTAAATGTGAAACGGAAGGAAATCCGAATAAACATGAGAGAGGTTCTTTATCCATGGCACATGCCGGTAAAGATACAGGTGGAAGCCAGTTCTTCATTTGTTTTGAAGCTCAACCTCATTTAGACGGTGTTCATACCGTATTCGGAAAAGTGGTTGAAGGCATGGACGTTGTAGACCGAGTAAAAGTCGGCGATGTGATGCAGAAGGTGACGATCGAAGAATAGAACATCAATCGTATTGAATCTTGATTTTTGGGATAAAATGGTGTTACTATTACTACTCGACAAACTTTTTTTGTGAATTTTTCAGTGAATTGTAATTCATAGAATTCTCAAAGATTGAAGGATTGAAAGAGAAATCCTTTTGTTAAAGAGGGGTTAATATGTTAATCAAGTTTAAGAAAAGTTTTGAAAAAATTGCCATGGGTCTTCTTTCCTTTATGCCCGAAGAAAAAAAAGTAAAGAAACTACAAGAAACAATCAATGAATATGAAAGTAATGAGAATTGGCAATTGTACTTGTGGAAAGAGGAAGAGGTTCTAGGGACAATTGGTGTCCGCCTGGAAGACGAAAAAGTTGTCGTCCAACATATTAGCGTTAATCCATCGTATCGAAACCAAGGAATTGGCAAGAAGATGGTTCAAGCAGTTAAAGAGCTTTATGAGGAACGCGATGTGTGCGGTAATGAATTCACCAATGAATTTTTCGAAGCTTGTAAAGAAGAAGAATAAATAAACTGCCCAATTCACTCGAGTAATGAGTAGGATGGGCAGTTTGTTTTTATACAGGAAAAAGTAGAGAAATGAGTGTGAGAATTTCAGGAAAAGATGAATGAGAATCGCATACTCAAATGACGTTTACAAATGTGTGGAATATCGAAGACTTAATGATCATTACGAAATTCTTTGAGGTGACGGTGGATGACTCGCTCGTCGGTAACCTGATAAGCATATTCCGTGTGCTCATTTTTTTGAATGGCGAAGTGTTGGAGTTTTTCTTTTAATTTTTCACTGGCGATTGGTAAGTCAACACTTTTGTACGGCACATTGGCATCAATATTATATTGAAGATCTGATACGAGTGTGAGTAGTTCGCGGTTAGACAAGCCTAAGCAATCTAACTCATCTGGATGCTCCATTAACTTTTCATTGCAACGATCGATTAATTTTTTTGCACCTACCATATTCCCACGCCTGTAATGATATAAGCTGACAGCTAATTGAATCAACCCAGTCCAAACCGAATCTCGTTTCATTTCCGTCTTGTTTTTCCAAAAATCCTCTAACACCTCATGACACTCAAAATAGTCTCTTGTATAATGGAATTCGTAAAGATATTCAAGAAATTGTTTCGGATACATAGGCCGTCTCCCTTATTGTTATTCCCTTTCATTCGAAAATTTGATAGAATCTCAATATACACTGTCGGTCACGAAAGAGTGATGCATTTGTCCAATAACCATACTTATCAAGTGAAATTCGATACCTTTGAAGGTCCTTTAGATTTATTATTGCATTTAGTTAATCAATATGAAATCGATATATATGAGGTTCCTTTAAAGGATGTCGCAGACCAATACATGAATTACATACGTACAATGCAAGAACTGCAGTTGGACATTGCCAGTGAATACTTGGTCATGGCCGCAACATTGCTTGCGATCAAGAGTCAAATGCTTTTGCCGAAGCAAGAAGTGGAAATGGAGGACGAGTATGAAGAGGACTTACGAGATGAGCTAATTGCTAAACTGATTGAATACCGTAAGTTTAAGGAAGCAGCCGCTGGACTAAAAGAAAGAGAGCAGGAACATTTTCGGACGCACATGCGACCGGCCACTGACCTTTCCGTTTATCAAAGCGAAATAAAAGTCGAAAGAAGTAATGAACTAGATATTGTTGATCTGACACAAGCTTTTCAAAAAGTGTTACGCAGAAAACAATTATTAGCTCCAATGGAAACAACTGTACAGAGACAGGAAATCTCGATTGAGAAAAGAATGGATGAAGTTTTAAATGCATTAAATGACCACCATGGTAAAAAATCCTTTGATGAACTTTTCTCTTATCAAAAAAGAGCAGAAGTTGTTGCGACATTTCTCGCGATCTTGGAATTAATGAAAAGCATGCAAGTCACCTGTATTCAAAACCAAAATTTCGACTCAATTACAGTCCAGCTAACGGAGGAAATTCAATGGAGTTAAATGAAATGAAAGGTGTCCTGGAAGGTTTGTTGTTTGTTTCCGGTGATGAGGGGTTATCAAATAAACAAATCAAGAATATTCTTGATATAGATGAGGATGCTATTCAATTATTAATAAACGAATTAAAGTATGATTATGAACATGGACAACGTGGATTATCTATTTTAGAAGTAAGGGGCATCCACTATCTGACAACCAAGCCAGACCATGCTGCTTATTATGAAAAAATGCAACAGTCCAATGTATCCTCGCGGTTATCACAGGCATCCTTAGAAACATTAGCGATTATAGCTTATAAACAACCAATCACAAAAGTCGAAATGGAAGAAATTCGCGGTGTGAAATGTGATGGGCCAGTTCAGACGTTAATGTCTCGATATTTAATAGAGGAAGCCGGGAGAAAAGATACAAGTGGTCGACCGATTCTTTATCAAACAACAAGAGAATTTTTGACATTCTTCGGATTAACTTCGTTAGATGATTTACCACCATTAACGGAAGAGGATTTAGACGAAGCATTACTGGAATCAGACTTATTTTTTAATGAACTGGCTGAAGAGAACGAAAAGGCAGCTCAATAATATTAAGGGGGTCCCTACCAACCAATGCGTACAGGAAGAAAGTCACAAGCACAAAAAGTTTTTGACGAGCTTGGACGTATAGAGAATATTTTAGAAGACTTTCATAATCATCATTCTGCCGAACACTTGGTTAATGGAAATAAGGAATTAAGAAAAGAATATATTCAACAAGTCATTAAACAATTCAGACTGCTAGAAGCCTATTCAACAGAAGGTAAGAGGGCGATTTATCCATTCGCAAATGGAAAAAATATCAATGCAAAGAACATCGATCGTATCTTAAGAGGAATTTCCGTAAAATGTGTCGATTCTTTTTTCTCACCGAATGTTGACTTATGGTTTGAGGACAGCCGGGCTTCTTATCAAAATAAGAATGCAATTGATTTTATTGAAAATCCTGGAGAGGAAATCAACGAATTAACGCGGAAACTTGAGCCGATATTTTTGGACTTACGAAACCAATTAGAATATTTATCACAAGAAATCTCTTAAATTAAAACAGTTTGATCAACAAGAAGAATTTATGTAAACCCGAACTAAGACAGTTACCAAGTGATCTTAGTTCGGGTTTTTTGTGGAGTTCGCTTTCTAAAAAGTCATTCACGTCTCACAGTCACCGATTACCCCATCATGACCATTCCATCGATCGTCCTTTTGCGCTACAGTCTTTTTTCAATTAGGCAATCATATCAGCAAGTATCAGTTCATATCTATAAATAACTAGACAAGCATGAATGGATGTGAAATTGGACAATGAAAAAGCTGGCTATTTTTCTGTCATTGATCGTAACAGCAATGTTGGTGAATCCATACGGCACGGATGCGTCACCTGATATTTCTGCAGAAAAAGCTGTTGTTTTAGATATGAATACGATGGAAGTACTTTACGATAAACAAATGAATGAAAAATCCTCCGTCGCAAGTATCACCAAAATCGTGACTGCCTTTGTTGCATTAGAGCACGGCAGCTTGGACGACCAAGTACGTATATCAAAAGAAGCATCGATGATGGAAGGATCGTCGATTTATTTAGAAGTAGATCAGCAATATTCATTGGAAGACTTAATTTATGGACTCATGCTTCGTTCAGGTAATGACGCAGCAACGGCAATCGCTGAACACGTCGGCGGAAGTGTGAAAGGGTTTGCCTTCTTGATGAATGAGACGGTGGATTGGCTAGGAATGAAGAATAGTTCATTTCAGAATCCACATGGACTAGAAGAAGAAAATCATTATTCCAGTGCATATGATATGGCGCTCATTACAGCCCATGCAATGAATAAAAACGACGATTTCAGAGAGATTTTTGGAACGGAAAAGCACCTGCCGATAAACGGTGATTACTATTGGTTCAACAAAAACAAGTTGCTGACAACTTACGGTGAATATTGTACTGGCGGGAAGACAGGATTTACCAAAAAAGCTGGTCGAACACTCGTCACGACAGCTGAGCATGAAGGAGAAGAAATTGTTGTTGTGACACTTCATGCATCTGATGATTGGAATGATCATAAAAAACTTTATGACTATGCATTTCAAGAATTAGCTAAAAAACCGGATTTACCGATTCATGCAGATGCTAGTGACTCCTATTTTCTAGAACTCTATATCGAAACATTCCGTCAAATGCAGGGGGCTTCTATATGGTAAATATCATATGGGCAGGACTGGCTTCAATCGGAATTATTTATGCCTTGTTTAATGGAACGATGGAAGAAGTCAACGAAGCAATTTTCGCTGGAGCAGAAGAAGCGGTTGCTTTAACGATTACACTCGTCAGTGTTTTGGTATTTTGGTTAGGGCTTATGCAAATAGCGGAAAAAGCAGGATTGCTGGACAAGCTAGCAAAACTTTTTCGTCCGTTATTTAAGCGATTATTTCCTGATATCCCACGAGATCATCCCGCCATGGGTTATATTTTATCGAACTTTTCTTCAAACATTTTTGGTCTCGGTCATGCCGCTACACCGTTCGGCATAAAAGCTATGCAATCATTGAAGAAGTTGAATCATGACCGCCCGGAAGCTTCACGATCAATGATTACATTTTTAGCACTGAATACATCCAGTGTTACGTTAATACCCACAACCATGATTGCAATACGGATGAAATATGATTCGATTGCACCAACCGAAATTGTCGGAGCAACCATTATGGCAACATTAGTATCCACCATAGGGGCGTTGTTAATTGATCGTTTCTTTTATTACCGGAGACAAAGGAGCTTATAAATGCTTGTTCACGTGAGTAACATGATTATTCCGCTCCTCATTTTATCGGTTTTACTTTATGGAACTTATAAAAAAGTACCTACGTATGAAGCTTTTGTTGAAGGTGGTAAGGAAGGGGTCTCGATGGCTGTTTCATTACTTCCTTTCTTATTAGGTATGCTCGTGTCCATTACAATCTTTCGTGCTTCCGGAGCATTGGATGCTTTTGTTCATCTGCTGGAACCGATTTTGTCCATTTTCCATATTCCGCCGGATATCGTACCATTAGCATTGACTCGACCGATCTCTGGTACAGCTTCCCTAGGTGTTGCGACAGATATTATCCAAAACGAAGGACCTGATTCTTTTTTAGGAAAATTAGCTTCTACCATGCAAGGGAGTACGGATACGACGTTATATGTATTGACTGTTTACTTCGGTGCTGTTCAAATCAAAAAAATGGGTGATGCGTTAAAAGTAGGATTGTTGGCCGATTTGATCGGAATTACTGCTTCGTTAATTGTTTGTTACTTATTATTTGGTTAATGGATTGCATTCGATGGAATTAAACTGGATCTAAATAAAAACGAATCGTTGAATTCAGCTAAAATACATAGACTTGCGTATCAAAGGTAAGCTCGATTTCAATGGCAAAGAATGATCATACGAATAAAGTAG
Source organism: Allobacillus sp. SKP2-8 (assembly GCF_007559355.1). Classification (NCBI taxonomy): domain Bacteria; kingdom Bacillati; phylum Bacillota; class Bacilli; order Caryophanales; family Bacillaceae; genus Allobacillus; species Allobacillus sp. SKP2-8. The sequence goes on from NZ_VMHF01000001.1 coordinate 131,529, forward strand.
GCACTGACTTCGGTCGGTGCTTTTTTTAATGTGCGAATACTTGAATGTTGAAGCCATGCTGATTAATGTTGAAGTCACCCGAGTTAATGTTGAAGTCTTGTTAATCAATGTTGAAGCAAACCGAATTAATGTAGTAGTATTTCTCATTAACGTTGAAGAATAGCGATTTAATGTAGTAGTAGACGCGGTCCTGATAACAAAAATTTTGATAAGTGCGCACTGAAAACAAAAAGTGTTTTTATAGCGAATGATTTATATACCAACAATTTAATCGTTCGAAGTTGGCTTTGATTTTATCCATTCGTTTTAGTGTCATTTTATGTTGTCTTTGAGAACGGAGTCCTTTTTTGTCGTATGTAAATATGTACATATGTTAAGATACTTATAGACTTCGAAGAAAATAGGTGAGATTGTTGGCAAATCATATGGAACGACTACAGAAAGTTATCGCAAAAAGCGGGGTCACTTCCCGACGCAAAGCTGAAATGTATATTACAGAGGGCCGCGTTAAAGTGAATGGAAAAACAGTAACCGAATTAGGTACAAAGGTTTCTCCTTCTGATCGAGTAGAGGTTGATCAAATTGAACTCGAAAAAGAGGAACCGGTTTACTATATGGTCAATAAACCACGAGGTGTTATTTCTGCTGTAAAAGATGATAAAGACAGGAAAGTGGTGACTGACTTACTACCGGAAGAAATTGAAGAACGACTTTTTCCGGTCGGTCGACTTGATTACGATACGTCAGGGTTACTATTGTTGACAAATGACGGTGAGTTTACCCAACGACTCATTCACCCTAAATATCAAATGGACAAGGTGTATGTAGCAAAAGTTAATGGACTCGTTTCTAAAGAAGAGCTTACGAAGCTTAAAAAAGGAATCGTTGACCAAGGCGAGCGATTAAAATGTGTGAAGGCAAGGATCATAGACAGTAATGTAAAAAAAGGGAAAGAAGTAAAGGAAGGTAAAAGTATTGTCGAACTTACCTTACATCAAGGAAAAAACCGACAAGTACGCAGAATGTTTGAAGCACTTGGATACCGTGTGGAAAAGTTGAAACGCGATCGGTTTGGTAGCTTAAGTTTAGGCAACTTGCCAACAGGAGAATATAGAAAGCTTACGCCGCATGAAGTTAAACAATTGATTGCCCTCTCAAAACAAAATGTTAAATAATGTTCAAACGTTGAATTATGGAGATTATACTCTAGTGATATAATTGCCCAGAAGAGGGGTGGGTACTGTGCATAAAAAGAAAAAGAGACTGATCATCCGAACGGTTATATTATCTGTTTTGGTCCTAACATTAATTGGTGTTTTATACGTTAATTTTTCCTCAGAACAGCCTGTTGTGGGTGAGGGAGATGAAGCACCTAATTTTAAGCTTAAACGATTGGACGCTGAAGGCGAAACAATTGAATTGAAAGAGCTTGAAGGAAAAGGCGTCATGTTGAACTTTTGGGCAACTTATTGTGAACCATGTAAAGAAGAAATGCCTTACATGGATGAACTTTATCAAGAATATAAGGATAAAGGAATTGAAATCGTTGCCATCAGTGTGGATTCAAATGAGTTTGTCATTAATAATTTCTATAATAAACTAGGGTTAACTTTCCCAAGTGTCCATGACAAGAAGGGAGCAGTAATGGAAGCGTACGATATTGTACCATTACCAACATCTTTTTTCGTCAATCCTGATGGAACGATTGAGCGAGTCGTTAAGGGTGCATTAACATTGGAACGTTTAGAGGGTTATCTACAGGAAATTCTACCAACTAGCTAAAAACAAATGTAGACTTAAAGAGGGATAAACATGAGTGTGAACACGATAAAATGTGAATGTGGGCATATTAACCACGAAGGTACGGTTCTTTGTGAAGCTTGCGGTAAGCCAATTAAAGGCAACCAACACCTTGACGGAAACGACGATCAAAGTGTTCTTGAAATGCGTTATGATGGCAGTGCCCGACGTTCAAAAACGTATAAACGCACGTTTATAGATAAAACATGGGCCTTTTTCTCATCTGTAAAAGTGGGTGTATGGCTAATCATCATTACGTTGATTTTCTCGGCTTTGGGGACAGTTTATCCACAAGAACCGTTTAAAAACTCACCATTACCTGCTTCCCAATTTTATGAAACGGAATATGGGTTGACAGGAAAAATCTTTTATCAACTAGGTTTTCATAATATGTATGATTCATGGTGGTATATTATTTTAGTAGCAATGATTGGTATATCACTTGTTATTTGCAGTCTTGATCGCTACATACCGTTAAGACGAGCATTAAAGAATCAAAAGATCAAACGACATCCGACATTCGTGAAACGTCAAAGGGTTGTCAGTTCAACAGACAAACTATCCGATGAAAACTATCAAATGATCAAAGAACGTTTGAAGAAAAAGAGATATAAGGTCAAGGAAGAAGACGGACATCTCTTTGCGGAAAAAAACCGTTTTTCTCGTTGGGGCCCTTATGTTAACCATATTGGTTTGATCATCATACTCAGTGCAGCAATCTTGCGGATGTTTCATGTGATGCATGTTGATGACTATGTATGGGTGCGCGAAGGTGAAACGAGAGTTATTCCTGGTACAAATCAAGAGTATTATATCAAAAATGAAAATTTTAGTTATGATTTCTTTGATGCAGAGGAAGATGAAGACATACGCTTCCGTGAAGCATTAAAGAATGCGAATGGACCTATTCCAAAAGATTTTCAAACCGATGCGATCATCTACAAAGTCAAAGGGGAAACGGTCATCGGTCAAGAACCTGAGCTTGAAGAAGTTAAGCGTGGACAAATTCGTGTAAATCATCCGATTCAGTTTGATGGATATTCACTGTATCAAGCAGGTAACCAAATGGAGAGCGAGTACGATCGCATATCATTTAAAGTTAATGGAGAAAACAATCAAGAGTTAGGTGAATTCACTTTCGAAACGGATGAAGCACCTTACCAAGTTGAATTAGATAATGGTATGATTGTTAGAGTGGATGATTACTATCCTCAGTTAGAGTTCACGGATAAAGGTCCTTCATCTTTTTCAAAGTTTCCTAGAAACCCTGGGATCATCTTCTCTGTATTGAATGAGGGGGAAGAAGAAGGTGAACGCTTTTTCTACTTAGGAGAAGAAGTGATTGGACTTTCGGAAGGAAACACATTTTCAATGTCAGTTACTGATATTGAAAAACGTTCGGCTTCAGGTTTGACCGTTAAAAAAGACTATAGCTTGCCATTTTTCTTAGTCGGCGCAATCATTTTTATGATTGGCGTTGTTCAAGGCTTGTATTGGTACCATCGTAGAATATGGATTCATCCGACGGAAAATGAATACCTTGTCGGTTCTCATACGAACAAAAACTGGTTTGGTATGAAGAAAGAACTGGATGAAATTTTTGAAGAAACTGGATTTGCTGAATTCAAGGATCAAAGTGAATTGAAGTAATTGACTCAATAAAGGAGGTCCTCTCATGGATTTTTATGAAATAAGTAGTAGTCTATTGACTATTTCCTTTTTTATCTATTTGATTGCCGTAGTGTTTTTTGGAGCAATATTAGGTAAAAAAAGAGATGAACGGCAAAAATCAAAACTTACGATAATCGGAATTATATTAACGATTATTGGTTTTATTGCACAAGTCGCTTCGTTCATATTCAGATGGATCGAAGCCGGACATATTCCTGTTAGTAACATGTTTGAATTCATTTACTTCTTCAGTATGTGTCTAGTATTTGCCTTCTTATTAATTTATTTTATTTATCGTTATTCGATTTTAGGAATTGTAGCACTTCCGATTGCCATCGTATTAATCGGATATGGCAGTGTCTTCCCAACTGAAGTCACCCCATTGGTTGACTCATTGCAATCGAATTGGTTATACATCCATGTGACGACGGTTGCATTGGCACAAGCTATTCTATCGATTAGTTTTGTTGCTGGATTGTTATATTTGATCGTGAAAGTGAACCAAGAGAAACGTAGCAAAGAAACCTCTTATTTGGAATTAATTATGTATTTTGTCGTCTCGGTTATTGCGTTCGTTATCCTGTCATTCTCATTCGGTGCGGCCGATTACGAAGCCGTTTTTAATTTACCAGAGAATGAGGACCTTACCGACATTTCTTATACATTACCTGCTTTAATTGGTCCAACTGATTCAGAGTTGGCTACTACCGACCATTTTTACACTGGAATCGAAGCTCCTAGCTTTATGAATGGTCCGGATGCAGCACGTAAATTTAATACATTGATTTGGTCGTTAGTAACAGGACTTATTCTATATGGACTGTTACGATTATTGACACGCAAACGTTTAGGTGAATATTTACAAGATAAATTTGGTAAAGTCAATCCTGATATCGTGGATGATATTATGTATCGTGCCATCGCAATCGGTTTCCCATTATTCACACTAGGTGGATTGATTTTTGCGGCAATTTGGGCCCAACAAGCTTGGGGACGCTTCTGGGGTTGGGATCCAAAAGAAGTTTGGGCGCTTATTACATGGTTGTTCTATGCTGCCTTCTTACATCTAAGACTCACTCGTGGCTGGCACGGTAAGAAATCAGCTTGGCTTGCAGTAGTTGGATTTGGAATTATTATGTTTAACTTAATTGTAATTAACTTAGTTATTTCCGGCATGCATTCCTACGCTTAATATATTGATAAAGAAGGAGTAATGTGTGATGTCAGAAGAAGGTAAAATTTTGATTGTAGAAGATGAAGAACGAATTCGCCGTCTACTGAAACTCTATTTATCTCGTGAGGGTTATACGCTAGAAGAAATCGAAAATGGCGAGGACGCCCTCCAAATGGCACTAGAAAATGATTATGATTTAATTTTATTGGATTTGATGCTACCAGGTATGAACGGTGAAGAGGTTTGTGAGAAACTTCGTGAGCGAAAAGCAACTCCTGTGATCATGTTGACGGCTAAAGGAGAAGAGGGGAATCGTGTACAAGGGTTTGAGGTCGGTGCAGACGATTATATCGTGAAGCCGTTCAGTCCTCGTGAGGTCGTTCTACGTGTGAAGGCGTTATTAAGACGTTCTTCTGCGACGAAGTATTTGGAAACCTCACCGGAAACAAACGATGTCCTTGTATTTCCGCATTTGAGTATCGACAAAGATGCTCACAGAGTCATGGTGCATAATACAGAAGTTAATTTAACACCAAAAGAATATGAGTTGCTTTATTATTTAGCGAAAACACCGGATAAGGTATTCGACCGAGAAGAATTGTTAAAAGAGGTCTGGGAATATGAGTTCTTTGGAGATCTTCGAACGGTAGATACCCATGTAAAACGGTTACGTGAGAAGTTAAATCGTGTTTCTGAGGATGCTGCCAAAATGATCGTAACGGTTTGGGGAGTCGGATATAAGTTTGAGGTTAAAGACTTATAATGTTTTGGCGTAGTGTCGTTTTTAAGTTATGGTTCACCATTATTTTAATGGTGGCCTTTGTTTTATTCATTCTAACCGTACTTTTACTTGAATTCTTCGAGAATTACTACGTCGAAGAAGCAGAAAAAAATCTGTTGAACCAAGCAGAAAGTGTAGCAACACTTATTGAAAGTCACGGTGAGGATAATCTACAGATTCAAACAATCAATGAAGTCACTGCCCCGACAACTCGCGTTATTATTTTCTATAGCGAGCATGAGTATTGGATGAATGATAACTCAGAATCTAATCCGTTACCAGAGGTGGAACCGACTTGGTTTTTAACGAATACGGATTTGCATCAAACGATTACAGACCAGAATGAAATCATGAAAATTGCACCTTTGCCTAATTCGGAGTCGAAGGTCGTACTGGTCGGTATTCCCTTTGACCTGAAGGGTAATCAAGGTGCCATTTACGCCTATCAATCACTGGCAGTAATCGAAGAAACTACAACAAAAACAACGCGAATTATTTTAATTGCTGCATCCATTTCAATTATTTTAACAACCATTTTTGCATTCTTTTTATCAACAAGAATCACAGCACCTTTGATTAAAATGAGAAAAGCGGCAGGAGAATTATCTCGAGGCGAATTTTATACGAAAGTGCCTGTCTTAACACATGACGAGATTGGTGAGCTGGCGATTTCATTCAACCGGATGCGCCGTCAATTAAATGATCACATATCTGCACTAAACCAAGAAAAATCTCATTTATCCAGTATCTTAAAATCAATGGCAGATGGTGTTATTACAATCAATAAAAAATATGAAATTATGGTGATGAACCCACCAGCGAAATCCGTTTTGGAACAGTTAGGGTATCAATTTGATGATAAGGTCAATAAAATACCTGCCGAATTGCAAGGCTACTTCGAAAATGTACTCGAAGAAGAACAAGAAAGCGTTTCAGAAATATCTGTTCAAGGTAGAACTTATGTTTTACTTCTGACGCCATTATATACAAACGGTGTCATCAGGGGAGTTGTAGCAATATTAAGAGATATGACAGAGGAAAGACAAACGGATAAACTTCGTAAAGACTTTCTAGCTAATGTCTCTCATGAGCTTCGAACGCCGATTTCTCTTATGCAAGGTTACTCAGAAGCAATAGTCGATGATATTGCAGCTTCCAATGAAGAAAAACGTGAACTGGCTCAAATTATTTATGATGAATCACTCCGCATGAGTCGTTTAGTGAACGAGCTACTAGACCTAGCAAGAATGGAAGCGGGTCATATTCAACTGAATCTCGAGAAAGTTGAAATCAGTGATTACGTCAACCGGGTAGCGAAAAAGTTCCGTACAGTAGCGGCAGACCAAAATATTCATCTTGATCTCTCTTTAAATAATCAAACAGAATTAGTATTTCTCGATCCTGATCGAATGGAACAAGTATTAACGAACTTGATCGACAATGCCATTCGTCATTCAGCGAGTGGTGACTCAATAACAATTACATTAGATGAACTATCGAATGAATTCATCATTTATGTGAAGGATGAAGGTTCGGGGATACCTGAAGAAGACGTGCCGTTTATTTTTGAACGATTTTATAAAAGTGACAAAGCACGCACAAGGAAAAAAGAAGTGAAAGGAACAGGTCTCGGTCTTTCCATTGCAAAACATATTGTTGAAGCACATAAAGGGCGAATCTCTGTTCAAAGTCATGAGAATGAAGGTACTAAGTTTACAATTACCTTACCGAAAAATCCAAATAAAGATTATTCTTGATGAAAACAGCCTGAAGGACTTATAAAACCTTCAGGCTGCTTTACTGTGTATAGACTAAGAATTATTTACCTCTTTTTGTGTTAAAATGAACAAAGTTGTAACTATTTTTATTTTAACTCGACAAATTATATGAATGGAGGGCGAGCATGAAAGCCATCTTTCAGGACCTCTATGACCGTTATCATCAAGATTTATATCAATTTATTTATTATATGGTAAAAAATCGAACGACAGCTGAAGATCTAGTCCAAGAAGTATATATCAAAGTCTTTAAATCGTATGACACTTTTAAAGGCGAGAGTAGTCCAAAGACTTGGATGTTTTCAATTGCTCGCCATGTCACCATTGACTTTTTTCGCAAAGAAGAAAGGCGTCAAAATCGATCAGCTGATTATTATGAATGGCATGACCATGATGAACAATTGAGTGATGTCCAACCCTTGCCAGATGAAATCGCTGAAAAAAATGAAGAAATTCAACTGCTCTATCGCTGTCTTGATGATTGTACAGAAGATCAACGCGTCGTTGTCATATTACGGTACATACAAGAATTATCGATTCAAGAGACTGCTGAAGTCTTAAACTGGACAGTGAGTAAAGTAAAAACCACCCAACACCGCGCCATCAAGTTTTTGACAAAAAGAATGAATGAAGTGGAAGGAGGGCATAGTGGATGAGTAAATTTGATGAAAAAGAGATAGAAAAATTGCTTGGACATATGCCCGAAATAAAAGATGAGCAATCAAGTGATTATTATTATAAAAATATTGATCAGGAAATACAGTTCAATCGAACGAAAAGGCGAAATAAAAAGAAGTCAAAGCTTTTACCAGTTGTAGCCAGCATAGCAGCATTGTTTATGGTCACGTTATTGTCCATGGAATATTTGCCTATTGGTAATTCGTCTTTTGATGAGAGCTCTGATATAGAACTAGATGAATTCGAGTCAGATACAGATATGAAAAAGTATGCGAATGATGAGCAAGCCGAAAGTTCGATTGAACAAGGAGAAGAAGAGTCAATGGAAAGTGCTGAAATTAATTCGGAGGATTCTGTAGAAGAAAGTACAACCGAAACGTTTACGCGGTTAGTTCATTCCGATGAGGAAGGAAATGAAAATTTAGTCACGTATTTCTTTCCAGATGAACAACTACAGTTGCTCATACCCGTTACCTTTGAACAACAAGTAGCTGATCCCTTTGAGGCTTTTAATCATGTTCAAGATGTAATTCCTGAAGATTATCCGCTAAATGCTGATTTTTACGAGTATCTTTCATTTAAAGAAACTGACTCAAACGGCGTGCCAGTTGTTGAAGTAGATGTCAACGGTTTCCGTGCTGAATATCCAGGAGGTTCCACGGTAGAATCTTATCTTTTACAGACAGTTCAAGCTTACTTCGCGCAGCTTAATGAGAATGTTGTCAAATTAGAAAATGAAAATGGAGAGAGTGTTACATTTTCACACACAGGTGAAATTGATCAGCCACTTGAAAGTAAATCAGTAAAAAAGCAACCTTATAAAATCATCCATTTAAATGGAATAGATGAACCGTTTTATGTACAGGTTCCTGACTACTCTGGAACTTCTATAGAACCATTGTCTATTGAGGATGCATTCCAACGGATGAAGCAAGAAGGTGAATTTACAGATGCAGCGCCTTCTTTACCAAGCGATTGGTCGATTCAAATAGACAATCAGACAGATGACCGATTATATCTGTCAATTGAAAATGTAGATGGTGAGAATGAACAAAATCGTATCATTGCGATTGAAACGATCTTATTAACAGCCAAAAGTTTTGGATTTGAGAATGTAGTCCTTGCGATTGATGACATTGAGAAAATCGGTCGTTATCCAATTGGCCAACCGATTCAAGTACCTACGTTTGTCAATCCGCACAATTAAGTTTGTGTCATTGCATGTAAGTAATTACGATCCGCTTACTGAATTGAATAGATGAATTGAGGGAGGCTTCGAATTTTCATGGATATGAATAAAAAAGGTTTGTCATTAGAGAAACAGAATGAACTTCTGAACCTATTAAAAGAACGTTTTGAACAAAATATCCATCGTCATGAAAACATGGATTGGAACGACATCGAAACAAAATTAAAAAACAGCCCTGAAAAGTTATGGTCACTCAATGAAATGGAATCAACAGAAGGTGAACCGGACGTTATTGGTTATGATCAAGTAACAGGTGAATATATTTTTTGCGATTGCTCAAAGGAAAGTCCTAAAGGTCGGAGAAAAGTGTGCTATGATCGAGAAGCTTTAGAAGCACGAAAGAAGTATAAACCAGAAAATAATGCAATCGACATGGCCAATGATATGGGTATTGAAGTGCTTACTGAAGAACAATATCGTGAGTTACAAAACCTTGAACCTTTTGATATAAAAACATCAAGCTGGATTCAAACACCCGACGCTGTCAGAAATCTCGGTGGGGCTTTGTTCGGCGATTATCGCTATGGACAAGTTTTCATTTATCATAATGGTGCGGACTCTTATTATGGCGTGCGAGGATTTCGTGGTTTACTTCGGGTTTAATTAATTCAGAATAAAAAAGAGCGGCCATAAAGGGCTGCTCTTTTTCGATATTATTGATTTTGATAGCGGGCAATGCACTCATCAATTAATTTAGCCGCTTCTTCAGGGCCTTCCCACTCACCGATTTCTGTTTTCTTGCCTTGTAGATCTTTATATGTTTTAAAGAAATGAGATATTTCATCGAGGACATGTTTCGGTACATCTTCGAGTGTATAAACATCTTTAAAACGTGGATCTTCTACAGGAACGGTTAATAGTTTTTGATCTTCTTCACCATCATCAATCATATTTAAAAACCCGATAACGCGAGCATCGATGACACAACCAGGGAACGTAGGGTTCGTAACTAAAACCAATGCATCTAATGGATCGTCATCTAAGGCTAATGTTTGTTTAAGATATCCATACTCAGCTGGATAGAATTGTGGTGAGAATAATACTCGATCTAATTTGAATACACCTTTTTCTTCATCGTATTCATACTTGTTTTGGCTTCCTGTTGGAATTTCAACAAAAACTTCTACAATTTTGTTTTCTGCCATGTTTTCTTCCTCCTTCAATCTCCAAAGTCCTATTTATTATAACAATATTTACTTTAATAGGCTATATATAGCCAGAGTCAATCCTCAAATTTATTCGGATCTCCTTCAAAGGGAGCTTCCGCTAATCGAATCGATTCTGTTGGACATCCTTCAAATGCATCTTCAACGTCTTCCATCCACTCGGCGGGTATTGGTTTGTTTCCTTTATTGTCATCTAATAGCGAAAATGCAACACCCTCATCGTTGTAATCGAATACCTCCGGTGACGTTGCTCCACATGCACCACAAGCAATGCATGTATCTTGATCGACGATTGTATATTTGGCCATAATTATCCTCCGAAAAAACATTTCATTGTTTCATTGTAATTATTGGCACCATTTAATTCAATAAATTGATATAATAAAGGCACAGACAATGTTCGATGTATTTCGAGGAACTTAAAAATTGCATTGATTGTAAGGAGATCACCATGCATTATCGAGAATTGTTATTATTTTTATTCAAAAAGTTAGAACATGAACGATCAGTAAATGCAGTATTTCACTTGTTAAAAGGTAAAAAATCAGCTCAGACATTGCAAGATGCATACCTTTTTCAAATCGAAAATTTTTATGGTATCGATCGTAAATTGAAAAAAACGACTTTCAATAATCATGTGAAGGATTTAATAGAAAACCATTATATTCAAGTGGCGAATGACCAAGCACTATTGACAGAACAAGGTGATCAATATCTCAGTGGTAAGCGTCTTCAAAGTTATTATCAGATGAAAGGACATAAATACCATCAAATTGACCGAGAGTTCAAGCAAGGTCTATTCCTATTAATTCAAACGGTTTCAATGCTCATTCATGAAGAGAATAAGTTTATTCCAATCGTAGACCAATCATATATTCAAGCGAAAGTGAGAGAACTTTTACGAGATTATTCCATGCAGTTCGACACGATTGCTGAGCAACTATATGGTGAATTACATACCGTTTTATCAACGATTGATGATTGCCTTGCTACGGTTTTGCTAAAACAATGTTCCGGATATGATCGGGTGGGTATGAGTGAACAGCAAATCGCCGATGAAGAAAATGTTTACAAAGAAGATCTACATCTTCAGTCGATCGCCGCAATCCATAACATTCTTGAGACAATCACAGAACATCCTGAGCAGTATTCATTACTCACAAGGTTAATTTGGAAAAAAACGAACCGACTAACCGCTTCAGCGCAAGAAACATTTGACCTTTATCAGGCTGGACATACGCTTGATGAAATTGCTTCCCTTCGCCAGTTAAAAGTCAGTACGATTCAAGATCACTTTGTGGAAATTGCAACGCATAAGAAAAATTTCAATATTTATTCATTCATTTCCGAACAAGTTTTAGATCAAATTCAGGAAGCCATACAAAATACATCGACTAGAAAATTGAAACCTATCAAAGAACGACTCCATGAAGAAATCGATTATTTCCACATCCGCTTGGCTATTGCCAATATGAATGATGAAAAGGAGTAATACAGATGAACTCAACAACACCCCATGATATCGAGCATGAGTTAATCAAACTATTTGGCTTTAAACAATTCCGAGTTGGTCAACGAGAGATCATTGAATCGATTAGGAATGGAAACCATACATTGGCCACTTTACCGACCGGAAGTGGTAAGTCCATTTGTTATCAGCTTCCAGCTTTAATCGGAGAAGGTTTGACCATTGTCGTTTCTCCATTAATTTCGTTAATGATCGATCAAGTCAAACTATTGAAGGCACAAGGGATTAAGCGAGTGGCAAGCTTAAACAGTATGATGAATGCCAAACAAAAATCAGCCGTCATTAACCAATTAGATGCTTATAAATTACTTTACTGTTCACCAGAAATGCTACAACAAGAACAAGTCCAACAAGCTCTATCAAACAAAAAAATTGATTACTTTGTCATTGATGAAGCACACTGTATCAGTCAATGGGGACATGAATTTCGACCAGATTTCTTACGACTTAAGGATGTCATTAAAAGATTCAACAACCCAACTGTACTGGCACTAAGCGCAACGGCAACACCTGCCATTCGTCAAGATATCATCAAGCAATTAGAACTTCCCATGAAGCAACTCATCTATCCGATTGATCGACCAAATATAACATTTTCAGTAGATGAAGTAACTCCGAATCGAAAAGACGAACGGTTGACTGAATTGATTGAGCAAAAGAGTATCCCGACAATGATTTATTTCTCTTCACGAAAAGTGAGCGAGTCTATTTGCCGGTTGCTGCAAACGAAATTCCCTGACCGGCGAGTCGCCTATTACCATGGTGGGATGGAACAAGACGAACGGTTGTTGATTCAACAACAGTTTATGAATGATCAGTTGGATATCATTTGCTGTACGAGTGCTTTTGGTATGGGTGTCAATAAATCAAACATTCGTCTAGTGATCCATTACCATATGCCTGCCACAATCGAATCTTTTATTCAGGAGGTTGGAAGAGCGGGGAGAGACGGTGAACAAAGTGTTTCGATATTACTGTATGCTCCAGGAGACGAATTTCTACCTTTCCAACTGATACAGACTGAATTGCCTACAGAAGATGAAGTGAACTTATTTCTTAGGGAGAATCTAAACGGACAACTGGAAGATTATTTGAATGAAACGAAGATCCGTTTTTTAGAACTGCAAACAGAACAACATCAACAACTTCATCAAGACGATCGAAGAAGGGAAATTATCCAATACAGAGATGAACGGGAAAGAATCAAACAACAGAGCATATTCAAACTAGTCGATTGGATCAAATCAGCTACATGCCGCCGCGTTGGTCTGTTTTATCATTTTCAGAAAGAAGTAACCAAGGCTCAATATGAATGTTGTGATTCCTGTGATTTCCGACTAGAGAATTGGCGACATACTTTTGAATCCTACCAAAAGAAAGAGAGATCTATACAAAAAAACTGGAAAGCATTACTTGATGAATTGCTAATTAGAGGGTGAGTAAATGGGACAAAAGAAAAGAAAAAAGCAAGCTGAGTTAATCCAGGAACTAACCGATCAAGAACTCGTTTGGAATGTTGTCGCATCTCAATTGATATTTTTATTTTTGGCGGCCATTGCTAGTTTTTTTCTATTTTCTTGGAATGAATTATTTGGATTATTTGATTTTCAATGGATGGAGATTTTTCTTTACGGGCTTATTCCCGGAACCGTTGTGGTGATCATTGATCTGCTTCTTATACGGTTCGTCCCAAAGAAACACTGGGACGACGGTGGTGTGAATGAAAAAATCTTCCGTTCCCTAAATGCTGGTCAAATCCTTTTGTTGGCCACTGTCATTGGTATATCTGAAGAATTCCTTTTTCGTGGCGTTATTCATACAGAATTAGGGTATATAGTAGCAAGTTCTATTTTTGCTCTCGTTCACGTGAGATACTTACGTAAGCCTGTATTATTGGTTTCTGTTATCCTCTTGTCCTTCCTGATTGGCTATATGTATGAAATAACCGGCAACTTACTCGTGCCAATCGTAGCACATATTTGGATCGACTTTTTGCTGGGAATATATTATCGATATCGATTGAGGTGATTGGATATGCAAGAAGCAAAGAAATCAGTTGAATTAGACAAGCAAATCCTCACAACACAACAAAGTGAAATCATGGATGACGTAACACTTCCGAGTCGACGGGAACGTAAAACCCGGAGAAACCATAGAGCCCAAAAAGAGGCTGTTGACAAAGAATTTTTCTTTTCTCATTTATTTCTAAACGGAATGGTTATTGTTTTTATACTATTGATCTTATCAATCCCTTTTTTTTATTTATAAATATTCATGTAGATGAAAGAATTTTTACAGCAGAAATAGAACATCAAAATTCAGAAGATAGAAGGACTCTTTCGATTGGATGTTGAATACTATCATAACAGTCGAAAAAGGAGGAATGCCTGTGTTTGTCAGAAGTGTGATGATGCCAAAAACCCAGTGTCTTTTCGTTGAAGGCGAAGAAACACTGCAAGAAGTATTAGATATATTCAATAAAAATGATATTGAAGGTATGCCAGTTGTCGAACAAGGAAAATATAAAGGAATGATTACGAAGCAACGAATTTATGAACATTATTTTGAGATTGTTGAAGAGAACAAGCAATTATTTTTAGAAAATCATCGTGTTAATGAGGTCCTCAGCAATGAAAATGTCTATGTTCATAAAGACGAAGTATTCGAAAGTGCTTTCACCACATTAAAAGGCGCACCGATTATTGCAGTAGTCGATCATGACAACACGTTTTTGGGAATCGTCACAAGATACGATGTCATCGAACAATTCGAAAGTGTCTTTGGAATGAAAAAACAAGGGACACGTATTACATTTTCAACAACTGAGCAAGAAGGTATATTATACAGATTGACTGATATTATTCGTTCTTACCAAGTAAATGTGATTTCATTGACGACGTTCGATGAAACAGTTAAATTAACAAGGAGGATCGTTCTTAAAATCGATACGAAAGAAAACACACAGCAGTTTATCGATGAGCTCGAAAAGAATGGTTTTCGAATATTGGATGTGAAAGAGCTTTAATGAAAGTGACTCCAGTTAAGCGACTGGAGTCCGTTTTGTACATAAAATCGGGGCAAACTCTTTTTAATGTTGGTTGGATGCTTTAAAATAAAGAATTATGACTTTTTGATTTTGACCAGGCTTTATTTGTTGGATGAAATCATATAGTAGTATAAAATACTTTTGGGGGTGGTTACGTGCGTTTAGAGAGATTAAGCGTTAACCAATTCAAAATTTTTTTGACATACAATGATCTAAAAGAACGCGGATACTCTAAAGAAGAATTGTGGAACAACTTACCAAAAGCTAACGAGCTTTTTCAAGATATGTTATATGAAGCTTGCGATGAACTCGGGATTGAACTGGATGGAAAATTAGTCGTTCAGGTTTATATGTTGCAAGCTCAAGGTATGGTAATTGTAGTTACTCAAAATAACGAAGGAATGTCGAATGAAGATTTCATCGAGTTGAAAGTCACTATGGATGAGAGCAAAGAATTGATGTTTGTGTTTGATGATTTTGAAGATGTCATTCAAGCCGCTGGTTCATTTAAGAAGCTTACTGAACGTCAAGCATCTCTGTATTATTATGAAGGCTATTATTTCGTCAAAATACATGATGAAGAACTACTAAATGACCAATCTAAAGAAGAAATTATCTCGATGATATCAGAATTTTCTTCTCCATCGACAATGACCTCTTACGTACTGAATGAATATGGGAAATGCATAGTTGAACAAAATGCCTTTGAAATCATTCAAAAGTATTTTTAAATCTGAATAAAGGGTGACAGGATGAGAATTGCAGTTTTATATGGTGGGACATCGAAAGAAAGAGAAGTATCTTTATCAACAGGAGAAGGTATGATCAAAGCGCTTCGCCATTTAGGACACGATGTCGTTGCGATTGACTTTAATCCCGCCAAACTTACTCAACATATCAACGATTTAGAAAATGTAGATTTTGTATTAATTGGATTACACGGTAAACAAGGGGAAGATGGAAGGGTTCAAGGGTTCTTGGAATTGTTGGATCTCCCATATCTCGGCTCGGGTGTTCTTGCTTCCTCTTTAGCTATGGATAAATCCCGAGCAAAGCAAATTTTTGCAAATGAAGGGTTACCGATTGCTCGAAGTCAGACGTTTAGCAAAAAAATGAACATCAAAGAAATTTATCAAACAGTGATCGAGACGTTTGACTATCCATTCGTCATTAAACCGAATCAAGAAGGTTCAACACTAGGGCTAACGTTCGTTCATCAACAGGAAGAAGTTGAAAAAGCCCTTCATCTTGCTTTTTCCCATGATGATCAATTGATTGTTGAAGACTTTGTTGAAGGTAGAGAGTTGACAGTGTCTGTTTTTGGCGATCAGGGTGAAGAAGAAGCTTTGCCAATCATTGAAATTATCCCTAAAAATAAATATTATGATTATGAAGCAAAATATAGTGAAGGCGGGAGTCAACATATTGTTCCTGCAAATATTGCAGAGTCGCTGACAAACCGTATTCAATCCTTGGCTGTTAAGGCACACCAGGCATTAGGTTGCGAATCCTATTCACGTGTGGACTTTATTTTGAATAGTGAGGGCGAACCGATTATCTTGGAGGTTAATACTTTACCCGGTATGACTCCGACAAGTTTATATCCAGATGCAGCTGCAGCAATTGGTTTAAGCTACGAGGATATGTTGGAAAAATTGGTTCGTTTAGCTATGAAAAATTATTGATAAAAATCTCATAAATTATGGTTGCATAAAGTTATATTGGATGTATACTAATCATTGAAAGCCTGTTTAATGATCTATATAGGTTGCTTAATTTTAGGAGGTAAATGAATGGTAGCCGAAAATTCAGCAGATTCCAAAAACGAAAAAAATGATATTTTATTATCCACCCAAGAAGTGATTAAGGAAGCTTTAGATAAATTAGGCTATCCGAACGAAGCATTTGAGTTGATGAAAGAGCCAATGCGGATGATTACTGTTCGGATTCCAGTGCGGATGGATGATGGAAAAACGAAAGTGTTTACGGGTTACCGGGCACAGCACAATGATGCCATTGGACCGACAAAAGGTGGCGTACGTTTCCATCCGAATGTGACAGAAAAGGAAGTTAGTGCCTTGTCCATTTGGATGACGTTAAAATCCGGGATTGTCGACCTTCCATATGGTGGAGGTAAAGGTGGAATCATTTGTGATCCAAGAGAAATGTCTTTTCGTGAATTAGAGGCATTGAGTAGAGGTTATGTTCGTGCACTCTCTCAAGTAGTTGGACCGACGAAGGACATTCCAGCTCCTGACGTCTTCACAAACTCACAGATCATGGCTTGGATGATGGATGAGTATAGTCGAATTGACGAATTCAACAGTCCTGGTTTCATTACTGGAAAGCCAATTGTTCTTGGTGGTTCTCACGGACGGGAATCTGCTACAGCAAAAGGTGTAACAATTTGTATCGAAGAAGCAGCGAAAAAGCGCGGAATTAGTGTTAAAGGAGCTAGAGTTATTGTACAAGGCTTCGGAAATGCGGGCAGTTTCTTAGCGAAGTTTATGCACGACATGGGTGCTAAAGTCATTGCCATTTCTGATGCTGAAGGTGCATTACACGATCCAGACGGATTGGATATTGACTATCTATTGGATAGAAGAGATAGCTTCGGCACTGTAACCAATCTGTTTGATGACACAATCACAAACCAAGAAATGCTTGAACTAGATACGGATATTTTGGTTCCTGCAGCTGTACAAAATCAGATTACAGAAGAAAATGCGCACAATATCAAAGCAGATATTGTTGTTGAAGCAGCGAATGGTCCAACAACATTAGAAGCGACTAAAATCTTGACAGAGCGTGGAATCTTGCTAGTACCAGATGTTCTTGCTTCCTCTGGCGGAGTTACTGTATCTTATTTTGAATGGGTACAAAACAACCAAGGATATTACTGGAAAGACGAAGAGGTTCAAGAGAAACTTCGTGAAGTGCTTGTTCGTTCTTTCAATAATGTGTACACAACCTCTCAGAATCGTCAAATCGATATGCGTTTAGCGGCATATATGGTTGGTGTACGGAGAGCGACAGAAGCTGCAAGATATAGAGGTTGGATTTAATATTTTGTTTATTTATTAATCGCCAATGGATGGAATATACGTTCATTGGCTTTTTATTGTCTTTGTGGGCCTAAATAAACGAAGAACGTAATAACCACAAAGTTTAACTTAATTGATTGATTCTGTATGCTTCTTCTCCTATCATTAATTTTGGTAGGATTTTTTATATAATTAATTTGAAGAGATTAAATAGGTGCTTAGAAGCGTTTAACTAACAGGAGTGTATAAAGATGAAAAAGGAAAAAGTCATTATTATTGGTGCGGGACCTTGTGGTCTATCAACCGCTATTGAATTGAAGAACATCGGAATCGACCCACTCATCATTGAAAAAGGAAGTGTGGTAGATGCGATTTATAATTACCCGACACATCAAATGTTTTTTAGTTCGTCTGATCGATTGGAAATTGGACAAATACCGTTTGTATCCGAAAGACAAAAGCCGATTCGAAATGAAGCATTGAACTATTATCGAACTGTTGCTTCACGAACAGGACTTCGAATCAATACCTTTGAGGAAGTTCAACACGTTCAAAAACAATCGGATTACTTTCAAGTACAGTCGATTGATGATAAAGAAAATGAGAACGTATACCAAGCAGATTATGTAGTTATGGCCACCGGGTATTATGGACAGCCGAACTACATGGGAATCAAGGGTGAGCATTTACCGCATGTTTCCCATTATTTTAAAGAGGCACATCCTTTTTTCAATAAAAAGATTGTCATCATTGGCGGAAAAAACTCAGCAGTGGATGCTACATTAGAATTAGAGAAAGCAGGTGCAGAAGTAACAGTTCTTTACAGAGGATCTGATTATTCTGCCAGTGTTAAACCATGGATTTTACCGCTGTTCGATTCATTGATGCGAAATGAGAAAGCAACGATTCACTTTAATGCAATACCAAAAGAAATCACTAAAAGTCATGTCGTTTATGATAAAAATGGTGAGGAACATTCGGTTGAAGCCGATTTTGTTTTTGCAATGACAGGCTATCAACCAGATCAACCGTTCTTGAGAGAAAGCGGCATTCAGCTCGATCAATCGGCTTGTCCGATGTATGATCCTGACACGATGGAAACCAATGTTGAAAATCTCTACATTGCCGGTGTTGTAGCTGCTGGATATAACAATAATAAAATTTTTATCGAAAATGGTCGATTTCATGGTGGCTTGATTGCCGAGAATATTCGACAAAAAATTATGCAATAAGAATGGTGGGTGGTTTATTTGAAAAAAGTTGTACTGATTACAACAGGCGGAACGATTGCCAGCAAACCGAAAGAACCGAGTGGAAAGTTGGACTCTGGTGCGATGTCTGGTGAAGAACTTGCAGAGTTATGTGACTTGCCACAAGATATTGATGTAGAAATTGATTCTGCCATTCAGAAGCCCAGTATTCATTTGACTGGTGATGATTGGATCTTATTAAAAAATAGAATTGAAGAACATTTCGATAACCCAGAAATAGATGGTGTCGTTGTTACGCATGGGACAGACACATTGGAAGAGACAGCCTATTTTTTTGATTTAACAATCGCTGATGAACGTCCTGTCGTCGTGACAGGATCGCAACGGTCAATTGCCGATTTAGGTAGTGATGTATACATTAATTTACGTCACGCCATTTACTCAGCCTGCCATCCTGACCTGAAAAAGTGTGGCACAGTTGTTGTTTTCAATGAGCGAATTTTCGCAGCACGCTATGTTAAAAAGGAACATGCGAGCAACATTCAAGGATTTAATGCTTTTGGATTTGGTTATTTGGGAATTATCGATAATGATGATGTTTATTTATTTCAAAAACCTGCAAACCGAGAGTATTATCAAGTGAACAGTACCTTGCCTCGCGTAGACATCGTGAAGTGTCATATTGATAGTGATGGTGTCATGTTAGATGCATTAGCAAATGCGGGAAGTGAAGGAATTATTATCGAAGGTGTAGGCCGCGGTCAAGTGGCCCCCTCCATGATGCCCGCAATCAAACGTTGTATTGAAAAAGGAATCTATGTGGTCATAACAACATCTTCAGAAGAGGGTTCTGTCTATCCAACCTATGATTATCCTGGAAGCGCTCATAATTTACACAATGAGCAAGTAGTCCTTGGCCGAGATTTTGATAGCAAAAAAGCCCGTGTGCGATTAAGTGTTCAACTGGCCGCAAAAGAAAATGTGCAATTTTAACTAGCAATGAATCAATTTTATAAATTAGAGACTATGTACTCCTGCGGAAAACGAAGTGGATCCGGAGAAACACAGATAGCACAACTAAATCTTTCTTTAAAAAACGATTTTGAAATACTGTAAGTTTTAAATTTCTCAAATTGGTTCAGGATGAATTATATATTTCCTTGATTGAAAAAAACTGAGAACTGGAGGATGTTTTTCTCCGGTTCTCAGTTTTTTGTGTTTCTGTCGCATAAATTTTGAACTCAGGCGAAAAATATGGAAAGTCACAGTGAATCGAGGAGGTTAATCTATGGACCAGAAAAAGTTGAAGTTAATGATTATGCCATTATTACTTGTTGCAGGTTTGACATTTTTTGCCCCCCAAAAGCCAGCAGAAGCATTTACAAACCAAGTTATACAGCAAGGGTCTGTTGGTGAAGATGTCATCGAATTACAAGCAAGACTTCAGTATATTGGTTTTTACAATGGTGATATTGATGGTGTTTTTGGATGGCAAACATATTGGGCAACCCGAAATTTTCAATACGAATTCGGCATCAAAGTAGATGGTTATGTAGGTGAAAAAACAAAGCAAGCCCTCGAACGAGCGACAGAATATGATCAAAGTTATGTACAAGAACAAAGGAATCAAGGCAAAGACTTCACGCATTATGGAGGCCAAGATAATAATCAGGAACAACAAGCGACCGGCCAAGAGTCAGAAGCTCCAGCACCAACTGCTGTGAACGTACCAAAAGGTTTTTCACAAAACGATATTCGTTTGATGGCTCAGGCTGTTTATGGCGAAGCGAGAGGGGAGCCATATGAGGGACAAGTTGCTGTTGCAGCTGTAATTTTAAACAGAATTGAAAGCTCGACATTCCCTGACACGATTTCTGGGGTGGTTTTTGAACCACTTGCATTTACAGCAGTCGCAGATGGACAAATTTACATGGAGCCGAATGAAACAGCAAAAGAAGCTGTCATGGACGCCATTAATGGTTGGGATCCCTCTGGTGGAGCGACCTATTATTTCAATCCGGATACAGCAACTTCGGACTGGATTTGGGGAAGACCTCAAATTAAACGGATTGGGAAACACATTTTTTGTAATTAAAACGGAGGTGTGACTATTGGTTCGATGGATAACGATCACAGTGTTAAGCGTTGTGTTGATTGGTGTTGGAATATGGGGTTATCAAGAACACCAAGACAAGAATGCAGTACTTGTTCATGCTGAAAACGGATATCAACGAGCATTTCACGATTTAACTTATCGCATTGATCTCTTGAATGATAAGATTAGTACGGTTATGGCTACCAATACGCCTGAACGGCTCTCGCCACAGATGGCGGATATTTGGAAAATCACTTCAGAAGCACATAGTGATGTCGGTATGTTACCACTATCCCTTTTGCCGTTTAATAAAACGCAGGAATTTTTAAGTAACATCGGTGAATATTCATATCGTGTGGCTGTTCGTCAACTTGATGATGATCCATTGGAACAAAAAGAACTGGATTATTTGGCTGAACTATATGAGCAGTCAAATGAAGTTAAAAGGGACTTAAGAAAAGTTCAACATGAAGTATTGAATGAAGGGTTACGCTGGATGGATGTAGAAATTGCCTTAGCAACAAATGAACCTGGTGATAACACGGTTATTGATGGATTTCAAACGGTCGAGACCAATGCAGAAAGTTACGTCGAAGCTGGAAGTCAGTTCGGATTGACAGCAACGGCAGAAGATGAAAAAGATATTCAGCTGGAAGGTGATCCGATAACAGAAGAAGAAGCCAGTCAATTTATTCGCAAGCACTTTGATTTAGAAGAGTCTCTTGAATTAAATGTTTCTGAATCGATGGATGGATCCGACTTACCTGTGTATTATTTTTCCTTTGAAAATGACACACACCGTGGCTATGCCGAGATTACGAAACAGAGTGGTCACGTTGTTTCATTTATATTGAATCGAGACTTCCAAGAACGTGAAATAAGCTTACACGAGGGGATGAACCGGGCGGCTGAGCAACTGAAAGATCTAGGTTATGAAAATATGGAGCCAACCGAATCGATGCAATATGAAAAAGTCGGCGTTTACACCTTTGTTCGGACAGAGGATGATGTCTTTTATCAACCGGATCGCATCCAAATAAAAGTGGCATTGGATAATGGTGAAATTACAGCTTTATCAGCTCGAGATTATTTAGTTAATCATTATTCGAGGTCCGATGTTGATTACGAACAAAATATCACAGAACAAGAAGCAATGGAATTAGTCAATCCACAACTCGAAGTGGGAGAATCGAAGTTGGCCGTGATTAAAAACGATTTAGGCGATGAAGTATTGACTTATGAATTTATTGGACAAGCAAACGACTCTACCTACAAAGTGTATATTAATGCAGATGACGGGTTTGAAGAAGGCGTTGAACGTCTAAAAAATAGTGAACGAATTTTTGAATCCTCTTAACATGAAAAAGGGAAAGACAAAAACATGTCTTTTCCTTTTTCGTTTTTTTTGTAATAATAAGTATATCTACTCACGAAGGGAAATGGTGGCGATGTTTACAATAGGTATGCGAGTCACACTAGAAATGGACCAAAATGGAGAAAAAGAGCAATATACGAGTAAGGTAATCGAATTTGATAGAAATTATCTGTATCTTACATATCCTTCCCACCAACGTAAGGGGACAACAACTTATGTAGAAGATGGGAAGCCTGCTGACCTATCAGTCATCGGTTCCAATAATGTCGTTTATAAATTTTCTTCAGAAATATTAGGTAGAAAAAAGATCAAGAAAATTCCTGTCCTCTATATTCGTATACCTCATTCAACAGAAGTCAAAAAAATTCAACGTAGACAGTACGTTCGTGTGGAAAGTGCACTGGATGTTGCAGTATACTCTTTAGATGAAGAGAAATCTCCGTTAATTACAAGATCCGTCGATATCAGTGGTGGTGGATTAGCTGTCGTGGCTGATTCGAAAGATCGGTTCGAACCAGATGAGACTGTTCAGTTAACCATCGTGTTACCGTTTAATTCTAATCGCTATGAATATATTGAATGCTCCGGACAAGTCATTCGTTATTTTATGGATCAGCAACATGCAGAACCGCGCATATCCGTTAAATTTACCGATATTCAATCACAAAACCGAGAAAAAATTATTAAGTTTATTTTTGAAAAACAATTAGAAGAACGAAGGAAATTAAGTAATTATCAAAATACCAGGAGGAAGCGTATATGAGAATTGCAATAGATGGACCTGCAGCTGCGGGGAAGAGTACTGTAGCTAAATTATTGGCGAAAGAGTTAGGTTATTTATACATAGATACAGGAGCGATGTATCGCGCTTTGACATTAGCTGCCTTAAAATCCTCTGTAGACTTAGAGAAAGAACATGAATTAGTTGAATTGGCGAATGATACATCCATTACATTCCAAGCAGGAGCAGACGGACAGCAAGAAATTTATGTAAACGAAATCAATGTTTCGAAAGCCATTCGTGATAAAGATGTGACGAATCACGTTTCGATTGTGGCCAAACATCGATTGATACGTGAAAAAATGGTTTCGATGCAACAGCAATTAGCGGAAAAAGGGAATGTCGTTATGGATGGAAGGGACATAGGTACGCACGTCCTTCCAAATGCAGAAGTAAAAATCTTCTTAATCGCTTCAGTTACTGAAAGGGCAGAGCGACGACATAAAGAGAATGTAGAGAATGGGTTTGATTCTGACTTAGAAACGTTAAAAGATGAAATTCGTAAACGCGATCAATTGGATTCTGAACGGGATGTTTCACCGTTGGTAAAAGCTGATGATGCCATTGAATTGGATACGACATCGATGAGTATAAATGAAGTGAAAGACCAGATTCTTTCAATTGTCATTCAAAAAGAAGTAAGTGAAGAAGGGAAATCATAAATGTTATATCCATTGGGGAAATTTCTTGTTTCTGTATTATTCAAAATTCTATTCAAAATCAAGGTCATCGGCAAAGAAAATATACCTAAGAATGGACCTGTAATCATTTGTTCCAATCACATATCTAATTATGACCCACCAACCGTTGGAATCACGGCTCCTCGAACCATTCATTTCATGGCTAAAGAAGAGTTGTTTGAGAAAAAAGGGTTAGGTTTTATTTTAAGAAATGTCAATGCTTTTCCTGTTAAACGTGGCATGCGTGACCGGAATGCTTTACGAAAAGGTTTGAAACTGTTGGATGAAGGGAAAGTATTAGGACTATTTCCAGAAGGCACTAGGAGTAAAGATGGCGTAGTTAAAAAAGGACTTGCTGGAGCCGGTTTTTTCGCTATGCGATCAAATGCAACAGTCATTCCTTGTGCAATCATCGGTCAGTATGAACGTTCCAAACCATTGACGGTTATTTACGGGAAGCCGATTGAGTTTCAATCTTTGAAAAACAACAAGCCATCCGCTCAAGAGGTCACCGATGAAATTATGGAAAATATACAGCGATTATTAGATGAATATAGAAAATGATGTTATGATTTATTTAGTGAAATATTAATGATGAAGAGTTTGGGTACGAAGGAGGATTTGGACATGGTAGAGAATCAAGAGAACCATGAAGTAAATGTCTTGAATGTTGGAGATGAATTGAATGTATCTGTATTGAAATTAGAGGAGAAGCAAGTAGTTGTCGATACAGGAACGAAATATGATGGTGTCATCCCTATTTCTGAACTTTCACATTTACATGTAGATCATACAAGCGAAGTGTTATCTGAAGGGGAAGAAGTGAGTGTCGTTGTCAAAAAAGTAGAAGAAGATACGATCATTCTTTCAAAAAAGATGAAAGACCGCGAAGTAGCATTTCAACAGTTGACTGAACGATTCGAAAATGAAGATGTTTTCGACGTGGAAGTCATTGAATCAGTCAATGGCGGTTTAGTCTTAAATGCTGGATTGAGTGCCTTTATGCCAGCTTCTCATGTGGAAACACACTATGTTGAAGACTTAAGTGCATATAAAGGTAAAACCTTATCTGTAAAAATTATTGAAATGGATGAAGAGAAAAATCGAATCATCGTTTCACATAAAGCAGTAGCCGAAAAAGAATTGGAAGCGAAAAAGCAAGAATTGCTTCAAGATCTCGAAATCGGTGACATTGTTGAAGGAACCGTTCAACGACTAGCCCCATTTGGTGTTTTTGTTGATTTAGGTGGAATGGATGGATTGGTTCACATTTCACAGTTATCCCATCAACATATTGACCAACCAAGCGATGTCGTAAGTGAAGGTGACCAATTGAAAGTAAAAGTCATTTCCGTCGATCGTGACAATGAACGAATTGGTCTCTCAGTGAAAGAAACACTGCCTGGTCCATGGGATCGAATTGAAGACCAAATTAATGAAGGAGAAATTGTAGAAGGAAATGTTGTTCGTCTCGTTCATTTTGGCGCTTTCGTAGAAGTACTTCCTGGAGTTGAGGGACTTGTGCATATTTCACAAATTTCGAAAGAACATATTGGTAGACCAGAAGAAGTACTGGAAGAAGGACAGAAAGTAAAAGCTAAAGTGCTTGAAGTCAATGGCGAAAAGAAACGGATCTCTTTAAGTATCCGTGAAATTGAAGAAGATCAAGATCGTTCAGAATATCAAAAGTATCAAAAGGACCAAGACGATCACACTTTCCAACTGGGTGACCTTGTTGGAGACAAGCTTAAAAAAATGAGAGATTAAAGATACACGAATTTTTTAAATGGAGTATCATCTTACAATATAATGATTGGATAGGCTGGGACTTAACTTACATTTATTAATCAGAAGGTGAACAGTGAATATGCTGAGCATTGAAATATACGTAGAATTTCAGGATGAAGAGAACTGGCATTGTCAAGGAACCATGATCAGAAGATGAGTTCTCTACAGTGATTTCTGAAAGGATCGTATTGATCTCTGAAACACAGACTATCACTTGTTTGTTCTTCTGATATAAAACAAATTTTGTCCCAGCTTTTTTATCCAATTGATCTTATTGGTTTTTACGGAAAGAAAATAAGCGAATGTACATCATAAACTCGCCTATTGATAAGTAAGTTTTATTGATTTAAATATCCGTTTTAGGATCCCTGAAAATCCATCGTTTATTTCTTTATACGTGCGTTAAAAAAATCTACTTAAGTTGTTAGGAATGAAATATTATGAGAAAGTCGACTATTGCTATCGTGGGCAGACCGAATGTCGGTAAATCAACTATTTTCAACCGTTTAGTTGGAGAACGAATTTCGATTGTTGAGGACACACCAGGTGTAACCCGTGATCGTATCTACGCAAAAGCAGAATGGTTAAATACAGAATTTAATATTATTGATACAGGTGGAATTGATTTAAGCGATGAGCCACTACTTGTCCAAGTAAGAGAGCAAGCTGAGATTGCAATTCATGAAGCGGATGTAATTGTCTTTTTGGTCAATGGCCGAGAAGGCATTACAAGTGCGGATGAAGAAGTGGCAAAAATGTTATATCGTTCCAATAAACCGGTTGTGCTGGCTGTGAATAAAGTTGATAGTTATGAAATGCAACATTTGATTTATGAGTATTACGCGCTAGGTTTTGGCCAGCCATTTCCGATTTCCGGTACACACGGTTTAGGATTAGGAGACCTATTGGATGAGGTCGTCAAACATTTTCCTGATCGAAGCAATGAAGTCGAAGATGAAGATCGGATCTATTTTTCCTTAATCGGAAGACCGAATGTCGGTAAATCCTCTCTTGTTAATTCTCTCTTAGGCGTAGAGCGTGTCATCGTCAGTGATATCGAAGGAACAACAAAAGATGCTGTTGACACTTCATTTACTAGGGAAGGAAGAGACTTTACGATTATTGATACGGCAGGGATGCGTAAAAGAGGAAAAGTATATGAAACGACCGAAAAGTATAGCGTCCTCCGTGCGATGAAAGCAATCGAACGTTCAGATGTCGCTCTTATTTTAATCGATGCTGACACAGGGATTCGAGAGCAAGATAAAAAAATCGCTGGTTACGCACACGATGCAGGACGTGCGATTGTTATTGTCGTAAACAAATGGGATACTGTTGAAAGCAGCCAGGATGCTATGCACAAATTCGAACAAGAGATCAGGAAACAATTTCAATTTTTGAGTTATGCACCAATTGTGTTTTTATCAGCAAAAACCAAAAAAAGACTACACACATTATTGCCGAAAATTGTCATGGCCGGTGAGAATCATGCCAAACGGGTGAAAACCAACGTCTTGAATGAAGTAATCGAAGACGCTTTGGCTGTCAATCCGACTCCGTCGATAAAAGGACAAAAACTAAAAATACTTTATGCTACTCAAGTGGCTACAAAGCCGCCAACATTTGTCGTATTCGTTAATGACCCACAGTTAATGCATTTCACATACGAACGGTTTCTTGAAAATCGAATACGAGAAGCTTTTGGTTTTGAGGGTACGCCCGTCAATATCTATGCCAGAAGAAGAAATTAATTGATGAGGTGGAATAATGAAAAAGGTTACAGTACTCGGTGCTGGGAGCTGGGGAACAGCTTTAGCCATGGTGCTGGCTCATAACGGACACGATGTTAGGTTATGGTCACACCGGAAAGATCAAGCAAATGAAATTAACGAACAGCAAACGAATGACAAATACTTGCCGGGCATACGGTTACCGGATGAAATCACTGGCTATCATGAGTTGAGTTTAGCTTTAGATAATGCAGACGCTGTTTTATTTGTCGTTCCGACGAAAGCGATGCGGGACGTTATTAAACAAGCTAAAGAGCATCTGACAAGCGAACAGGTTCTCATGCATGCATCAAAAGGTATTGAGCCTGAAACACATAAACGAATCTCTGAAATGATTGCCGAAGAATTAGGGGAACCATATGGTGAAAAAATAGTTGTTTTATCAGGTCCAAGCCATGCTGAAGAAGTTGCTTTGAAACAGCCAACAACAGTGACTGTTTCTTCACTACAGTTAAGCGAGGCTGAAAAAGCACAAGATTTGTTTATGAATAATGTTTTTCGGGTTTATACAAATGAAGATTTTATCGGTGTCGAGATTGGCGGAGCACTCAAAAATATAATCGCTCTCGGTGCTGGTATTTCAGATGGACTTGGATATGGAGATAATGCTAAAGCAGCACTGATCACTAGAGGTTTAGCTGAAATGGCAAAGCTTGGTGTTAAGTTGGGCGCAACACCATTAACCTTCGCAGGATTAACAGGTATAGGTGACCTCATTGTCACATGTACAAGCCAGCATAGTCGTAACTACCGAGCTGGACATATGTTAGGTGAAGGGTATAATTTACCCGATGTGCTTGATAAAATGGGAATGGTTGTCGAGGGTGTACGAACGACGAAGGCAGTCCATCAACTAGCTGAAAAAGAGGCTGTTGACATGCCGATTACAAGTGGTATTTACGACTTGCTTTTTGAAGGAAAAAATCCACGGCAGGTTGTAGACGACTTGATGCAACGAGGCAAAACAAATGAATTAAACGCTCTCTCAGTTGATTTTAAAAATTAAAAATTAATCACGTATCCTTCAA
>NZ_VMHF01000001.1:160215-259227 GCF_007559355.1 Allobacillus sp. SKP2-8
GCGTCAAAACGAACAGCTTTCTCCACAATGCATATAGTAATATGAATGCATTCACAAGGAGGAAAATGTATGAAGGATGACGTTACAAATTCAATTATGGATCATCTGAGCAAGAAAGCTGATATTTCACCACAGGAAATCATGCAAGTAGCAAATGCTATGCAGCAAGCAAATTTCTCGGATGAAAATACGGTTAGAAATCTTGTCAGGAAGTTAGGAAAAATAGCCAATCGTCCGGTAACAAAAGAGAAAGAAGACCGAATTGTTGAATTGGTTACAAAAAAGAATCAAACAATGGATGCGAACATGCTTCAACAAATTTTTAAAAAATAGCAATTGTATAGGCTAGCGAACGTTCAAACCCACACGATTGTCATATGATATGGTGAAAGATTGATGAGCTGCTTGTGAGGAATTAGTCTGAGAGGTGTATGCCCCTACACCTCTTTTTTCTTTTTTTTGGTTTGTTATATCGTTTTCACCTGACCTGTACATTTGGCCTAAGAATTCACAAAGCTTTCAAGTTCAATACTTATAAGCGAAGGATAGAATGTGATATAATCTGTGGGGAAGAAAGTGAGGTTGTAACATGTCTCAATCAATGCTGAATATGTACATATCATTTGGAGGAATGGTTTTACTCTTTGCTGCAACTGGATTAATTATTTTGGCCCGAAACAAGCTGTCAGGTATTTTGCGATTTATCGTTTCTTTAACAGCTTACATATGTTTGATAGTCGGAGCAATCATTATTTTCTATATTGTTCTAAGTGGACCTACTGAATAAATGAGGGATGAAGAATGATGCGTATTCTTTTATTGATCTTTTCGAGCATCCTTTTAACTGGGTGTCTTTATCCGAATGATCAGCTTACTGAAAACCAAGCAACGAATGATGAACAATTAAATCGTGTGCAAGAAGCTGTTGATGAATACCGAAAAGCAACAGACGGATTGTTGCCAATTGAAACAAAAGATCAAAACACACCTATCTTTATTAAATACCCTATTGATTTCCAAGTGTTACGAGAAAAAGGAATAATGGGTGAAGTACCTAGCAACTCATTCGCAGGTGGAGGTGCTTATTCTTATGTTCTAATTAATCCAGAGAACGATCCAACCGTAAAGGTCGTTGACGCACGAATTACACAACGTTTAAGAACAGTCAATTATCAAATCAATTTATATCGGAATGAATATGATTTTGCACCCTTTGGTGATCGGTTAGGTAAAGGGGTTTTCTCCATAGACCAGGAAAAATTAAGACTAAAAGATGGTTATACAGTCGATAGTCCCTATACCGGACAAACGTTAGATCTCGTTATCGGTAAAGGAGGAGAAGCAAAAGTCGACTTCAGGCCAGATGTATATCAATTAATGGAAGAAGAAGGGATTGAGGAATACGAAGGAGATCTTCGTTTCCTTCTTACAGAGCATTATCCAATCGTGCCAGCCTATTCACCAGCCATGTTTTTGGATAATGGAGAAATTATATTAGAGTCATCCGAATAACTTTTAATCTGATGACATAGAGATTCTACTAAGGAAACTGTAGGATCTCTATTTTTTTATGTGTTTCTGGCATATTCAAGTAGGACAACGTCATAAGTTAATAGTGCATATGAATAACAGTTAATCGATACTGTATAAAAGGTCGGAGGGATAAGATGGATAATTTCAACGTGTTTCACGACATATCAAAGCGGACCAACGGAGATATTTACCTAGGTGTTGTAGGTGCTGTGCGAACAGGTAAATCCACGTTCATCAAAAAATTCATGAATCAGATTGTTTTGCCAAACATTGAATCTGAAGATGAGCGTGATCGTGCTACGGACGAACTTCCACAAAGTGCAGCCGGAAAAACAATTATGACGACAGAACCTAAGTTTATACCGAACAACGCAGTGGAAATTTCCGTTGATGAAGGTTTGGATGTCAAAGTCAGATTAGTTGATTGTGTAGGGTATACGGTTAATGGAGCAAAAGGTTTTGAAGATGAGAATGGCCCACGAATGATTCATACACCTTGGTATGAAGAGGCTATACCTTTTCCGGATGCAGCGGAGATTGGAACAAGAAAAGTTATTCAAGAGCATTCGACGATTGGCGTTGTCGTGACAACAGATGGGTCTTTTGGTGAAATTCCAAGGGATGAATATGTGGATGCGGAAGCTCGTGTGGTAGAAGAATTAAAAGAGGTGGGAAAACCTTTTATTATGGTGCTCAATTCCTCTAGGCCACATGAACAGGAAACGATCGAGCTTCGTAATGAATTGGCGGAGGAATATGATATTCCTGTCATCTCAGTATCTGTGGAAGATATGAGAGAAGATGACATTCACAATATTTTACGGGAAGCATTGTATGAGTTTCCAGTCATTGAAGTCAATGTGAATCTACCAAGTTGGGTCATGTCCTTAAAAGAAGAACATTGGCTTAGAAAGCAATTTCAAGAGGCCATACAAGAAACGGTCAAAGATGTTCGGCGCCTGAGAGATGTCGACCAAGTAGTAGGTAATTTTTATGATTATGATTTCGTCACCGATGCCAGATTGTCCGGAATGGAGATGGGCGAAGGTATTGCTGAAGTTGAGTTACACACATCAGATGAGTTATATGATCAAGTATTGAATGAAATTGTTGGTGTTGAAATACGTGGTAAAGATCATTTACTTGAATTGATTCAGGATTATGCAGATGCCAAAAGAGAATACGATCAGTATCAAGATGCGATTGCTATGGTCAGGCAGACCGGTTATGGGGTTGCAAATCCTACCTTAGAAGATATGAAATTGGAAGAGCCTGAAATTATACGTCAAGGTCCTCGATATGGAGTCAGGTTAAAGGCTGTTGCTCCTTCCATTCATATGATTAAAGTGGATGTCGAATCGGAATTCGCTCCGATTATTGGAACAGAAAAACAAAGTGAAGAGCTTGTTCGCTATTTAATGCAAGATTTTGAAGAAGATCCTTTATCCATTTGGAAGTCAGACATTTTTGGGCGTTCATTGAGTTCTATTGTCCGAGAAGGAATACATGCTAAGTTAACACTCATGCCAGAACACGCACGATATAAACTGAAAGATACACTAGAGCGAATCATTAATGAAGGAAGCGGCGGGTTGATTGCCATTATCCTATAAATTTGCAAAAGCGACAAAAAGTTGTCGCTTTTTTTCTGTTTAAAATGAGAAAAATGTCTTAAAACGTTGATAAATTAGGGCTTTTAGGCATTTTTATATTGAAAGGTGGATATGCTTGTGATACTATTCAAATACAGCTAGCGAGCCTAGAGGATATAGGCTTTGTAAAGCTTAGAAGCCAATGTTCCGGTTTGTGAATTGAAAACAAGCAACACAAGTAAACGATGCAGAATTATCATTTCGTGTAAATTATGGTTAAGTTGCAATTGTATAAATTCTACAATGTGCAATTTAATATAGTTACTCACTCTTTGAGAGGAGGTGAGACGGATGAACAAAACAGACTTAATTAATGCAGTTGCAGAGCAAGCTGATCTTTCTAAAAAAGATGCTTCCAACGCTGTTGATGCAGTATTTGATGCAATCACTGGTTCATTGAAAAAATCAGAAAAAGTACAATTAATCGGTTTCGGTAACTTTGAGGTACGTGAGCGTTCTGCTCGTAAGGGACGTAACCCTCAAACTGGTGAACAAATTGACATCCCTGCAAGTAAAGTTCCAGCATTTAAAGCTGGTAAAGCCCTAAAAGATGCTGTGAAATAACAGTACATAGGGTGTTCCCTAAAAAGGAGGTTTAACCTCCTTTTTTTATTTTTGTCTATAATAACGATAGAGATAATTTTTGACCTCGTTTATATTGTTTTTTTGGTCAAATTAGCGAATCGTTTAAATCAGATCCAAAGGTGTAACCGGGGAGTCAATATATCCTGTAAGAAGTCGAACTAAACGAATGAGGAATAAAAAATCGATTTTCAATTTAAATCAGTAAATGAAATTTTGATTTTTCCCTTCATCTTGTTAGCGAATTTCACTCGGACATGCTAAAATATCATAGGAGTCCTAGAACGTAATAGTTGGTGATTTAATTGAATTCAGTAAATGAGTATCAGGATCAATTGGTCCATACATTTATAGAACAATACAAACATACATACGTAAAAGCAGACCGTTATGACATGACCGGTCTTAAGCATCACCTACGTTTTTTTAGGGAATTAAAACCTGAACTGGATAGTCGGGAGCAGGTTATTTATGATGCTGTCATTCATATGCAAGTTTCCCTTCAAATCCACGACCGTGTCGAGTTTGATTTTTTACCGAATGACCGCACATATAACATGGTTGGATCGATACAAATGAATGCACTGATTGGGGATTATCATAGTTCCTGGTTCTATAAACTGTTATCTGGCAGTGGTGAACTAAGCGCTCTGGATCACTTTCTTGAACCAGTTAAGCAAGTTAACCGTACGAAAATTGAGCTTCTACATAATGAACAGTTATCCGCTATAGAGATCCTTGATAAAGTCGAGGATATTTATATCGGTTTATATGATGCTTATGCCTCGTATTATCAGCTTACTGACTATAATTACCTGCGCAAACAAATTATTTATCATTTTGTCTATCGGCAACAGCCATTTTGGATTGAAAAGATGATTAAACAAAACAGCCAAGTAATAGAGAAATGGCTAGAACGAAAATCACAGTTTGAAGAGACTTCAATTAACTGTGAATGAAAGTAGGAGACAAATGGACCCTCAAACAAAATCTGAAAAAGTACATTCTGTATTTGAAAAAATATATAGCCGCTACGATAAAATGAATTCAATCATATCTTTTCAACGCCACAAAGCATGGCGCAAAGATGTAATGAAGCGAATGGCTGTCGAACAAGGTTCTGATTGTTTGGATGTATGCTGTGGGACTGGCGATTGGACGATTGCCTTATCTGAAGCAACCGGACAAGATGGCCATGTCGTCGGTTTGGATTTTAGTCAAAATATGCTTTCGGTCGGAAAGAAAAAAATCTCAGACCAAAAAATTGAGAACATCACCTTCACTCATGGAGATGCAATGAATTTGCCGTATGCGGATAACTCATTCGACTATGTCACTATCGGATTCGGTTTACGTAATGTTCCTGATTACGATCGTGTATTGCAAGAGATGTACCGCGTTGTTAAACCCGGTGGAAAAGTTGTCTGTCTCGAGACATCACAGCCAACATTACCGGTTTATAAGCAACTGTATTTCTTTTATTTCCGACATATCATGCCTTTGTTTGGTAAGTTATTTGCAAAAAGTTATGACGAATACGTCTGGTTAAATGAATCAACAAAAAACTTTCCCGATAAAGCAACACTGAAAAAAATGTTTTTAAAAGCAGGATTTAAGAAAGTCCAAGTGAAATCATACGCACTTGGCGCAGCAGCAATGCATAAAGGCACTAAATAAAGAAAAGGTGAAAACGGATGAAACTTGCAGCGACTTTATCATCAATCAAGCCAGAGATGGATCAAGTTGAACGTAAAATCAAAGAGATAACCTCTGCTGAACCGTCTATGATCAGCAATACATCCAATCACCTATTGGAAGCGGGTGGCAAGCGGATTCGTCCGGTGTTTGTCTTGCTAGCATCCAAATTTGGTGCTTCAAAACAGGAAGATGTTATTGAAGTTGCCGTTGCACTTGAATTGATCCACATGGCTTCGCTTGTCCATGACGATGTCATTGACCGAGCAACAATACGGAGAGGGCGACCGACTGTAAACGATCGTTGGGATAATGGCACAGCTATGTTTACGGGTGATTTTATCTTTGCTCGGTCAGTGGAATTATTGCAACAATTGAATGAACCGAGACTTCACCACGTTTTATCCCATACGATTCATCAGCTTACTTTAGGTGAGATTGAACAATTGAAAGATCGTTACTTGATCGGTCAAAATTTATTTCGGTATTTTAGAAGGATCAAGCGTAAAACAGCTCTATTAATTGCTTCGAGTACGGAGCTTGGAGCAATCTCTTCGAAATGCAACGATGAAGAAATCATTCAGCTGAAGAAGTTTGGCTACTATATCGGAATGGCTTATCAAATCATCGATGATATTCTTGATTTCACTTCAACCGAAGAAAAACTTGGTAAACCCGTTGGAAGTGATTTGCTGAATGGCCACCTTACATTGCCGACGATTTTAGCCATTCAAAATGATGATGCTTCCCGTTCATCGATTGAAGCTTATTTTAAAGATCCAACTGAATACAATAAAGGTCTGATTAAACAAACCATCCAAGATATCAGCAGTTCACCTTCAATTGATGAAGCTTATGCTTGGAGTGATGCCTATTTAGACAGAGCGCTAAATGCATTAGAGTCGTTACCGTCTCATCCGATTAAAAAAACGCTACGAAAAATCGCAGTCTACTTAGGAAAACGTAAATATTAATATTTAAATTGTAATTTTCGTCAATCTTTGATAAACTTTTTACGGTTTGAAGAATGCATAAATATATTAAAGAGGTGTTATCTATGGAAAGAACTTTCGTTATGGTCAAGCCTGATGGTGTACAACGCAATCTAGTAGGAGATATTGTATCTCGCTTTGAAAACAAAGGATTTAAACTAGCAGGCGCTAAATTAATGCAAATCTCCCAGAACTTAGCTGAAACACATTACGGTGAGCATAGTGATAAACCATTCTTCGGTGAGTTGGTTAACTTCATCACTTCCGGACCTGTCTTTGCAATGGTATGGGAAGGTGAAAATGTTATTGCAACAGCACGTAAAATGATGGGTGCAACAAACCCGAAAGATGCAGACGTTGCAACAATTCGCGGTGATTTTGGTTTAACAGTTGGGAAGAACATCATTCATGGTTCTGATTCTGAAGAGTCAGCAAAACGTGAGATCGAACTATTTTTCCTAAATGAAGAGCTAGTTGATTATCAAAAAGATCAAGATACTTGGGTTTACTAATTATCTAAATGCCCTTAAAACCAGCTACAAATCGTAGCTGGTTTTTTGCTGTTTGTTTAAATGATTGAATTAATTTCATATACTTGAGCTTATGGAACAATGGCATTATATCGCTATTTTCTTTATAATAAGAAGTATTACAGATATAGGAGAGTAAAAGTTGTGGGGAATGATTATACTGAATTTGTACGTTCGATTAAACAGCAAACAGGTATTGATTTAGGGTTATACAAAGAGAAACAAATGAAACGGAGATTGACTTCTTTAAGGGATAAGCGAGGGTTTGACACGTTTTCTGGCTATTTCGAAGCAGTAAAGAATAATCGTGATCTATTAACGGAACTGTTAGACCGAATGACAATCAATGTATCCGAATTTTTTCGAAATCGTTCAAGATGGGATCGGCTGAAGTTTAATTTATTGCCTGAATTGATAAAAGATAAAAATCAAATCAACGTATGGAGTGCTGCTTGTTCAACAGGTGAAGAACCTTACACGCTCGCAATTCTTTTACATGAGTTCTTACGTTGGGATCAAATGAAGATCTTGGCAACGGACTTGGATGAAACCGTATTACATAAAGCACAACAAGGTATTTATCATGAACGTTCATTGAAAGAAGTTACAACTGGACAAAAGAGAAAGTATTTTCATCAAAACGGTCAAGTTTTTCAAGTCAACAATGCATTAAAAGAGGTCATATCATTTAAACAACATAATTTACTCGCTGATCTTTATACAGGAATGTATGATCTAATTTGTTGCAGAAACGTATTAATTTATTTTACGGACGAAGCGAAGACGAAAATATATACACAATTTGCGAATCATTTAAAGCAGGGTGGAATTTTATTTGTAGGGAGTACAGAACAAATATTTCAACCTGAAAAATATGGTCTAAAAGCGATTGATTCATTTTTTTATCAAAAGGTTTAAAAGGAGTCTTGAGCAATGCGTTACTTAACTGCAGGAGAATCACATGGAAAACAACTTACTACCATTATCGAAGGGATACCAGCTCATTTACAATTACTAGCTGAGGATATCAATCACTCATTGAACCGTAGACAAGGTGGCTACGGCAGAGGCCGTCGAATGAAAATCGAAAAAGATTTAATTGAGATTACTTCCGGAGTCAGACACGGATCTACTTTAGGTTCACCGATTAGTCTAGTACTAAAAAATGATGATTTTAAGCATTGGACGGATATCATGGGAGCAGAACCACTGCAGGATGATACCGAAATACGTAGGCAAGTAACGAAGCCTCGTCCAGGGCACGCCGACTTGAACGGTGCGTTGAAGTACAATCACCGAGATATGCGCAATATCCTTGAGCGTTCTTCGGCTCGTGAAACAGCTGCGAGAGTGGCAGCTGGGTCCGTTGCCAAACAGTTATTACGTGAAATCGGTATTGAAGTATTGGGTTTTGTCAAACAAATTTATCAAGTAGAAGCAAGTGACCAACCAGAGCTAACGATGCAAGAAAAACAAGAAATTTCTCATCGATCAGCACTGCATGTCATTGATCCTTCAGTTGAAGAAGATATGAAAGCTGCTATTGATCAGGCGAAACAAGATGGCGACTCCATAGGTGGCATATGTGAAGTGCATGTAGAGGGTGTACCAGTAGGATTGGGGTCGCATGTTCATTTTGATCGGAAACTGGACGGGAAGATAGCTGGAAGTGTGATGAGTATCAATGCATTCAAAGGAGTAGAGTTTGGCGAAGGATTCGAGGTAGCAAACAAACGCGGAAGTGACATTCACGATGAGATTAGCTATAGTGAGCAAAATGGATATCAACGAGAAACGAATCGATTAGGTGGTTTTGAAGGCGGCATGACAACGGGGATGCCAATCGTCGTAAAAGGAGTAATGAAGCCAATTCCCACTTTGTATAAACCATTAAACAGTGTTGATATCGATACGAAAGAAACGTTTAAAGCGAGTATCGAACGGTCAGATTCTTGTGCTGTTCCGGCCGCTGCTGTTGTCATGGAACATGTTGTTGCTTGGGAAGTCGCTAACGCAATTCTTGATCAGTTTCCAGCTGACTTCATGGATCAATTGAAAAAATCAGTTGCAGAATACAGAGAAAGGACTCGTTTATTTTGATCGAACTTTCGGTTACAGCAGCGTCACATAATTACCATATCTCAATTGATGCAGGCATACGCCATAAATTGGCTGAACTTCTTGATCCATCGATCGAAAAACTGGTGATTGTCACTGATGAACATGTAAAAAGGTATTATCTCGATGATTGCTTGCATGCATTGAACTTAACTTTTCCGACTGACATATACGTCATTCCACCTGGCGAGCAATCAAAGTCCTTGGAAGAATATAAAAGCTTACAACAATTTCTATTAAGACAACGAATGACAAGGAAATCAGCCATTCTCGCACTTGGTGGTGGGGTTGTTGGTGATTTAGCAGGCTTTGCTGCTGCTACCTATGCGAGAGGCATTGGTTTTATTCAAATGCCATCTACAATTCTTGCACACGATAGTAGTATTGGAGGGAAAGTTGCTGTCAATTTGGATGGAAAGAAAAATATCATCGGTAGCTTTTATCCCCCTCACCAAGTTATTTTTGATCTCGACATGTTCCAAACACTGAATGACCAAGAAATACGCTCAGGCCTAGCTGAAATGGTGAAACATGGTCTAATTGCCGATCGACGGTTGTATGATGATTTACTGACATTCACCCGAATGGGCATGGACCTTTCTTCAAGTGACTTTAAGCATTTACTCGTACGATCGATCCAAGTGAAAAACAACATTGTTCAATTGGATGAAAAAGAAACGAACATCCGTCAATTTTTGAACTTCGGCCACTCATTTGGTCATGCATTGGAAGCCGTCCGAATGAACGAACGTACACATGGTGAATGTGTGATGCTTGGTATGATTTTTGCTTTATGGGTATCGAACGAAAAGTTTAATCACCTAAACGATTTATCAATACAAGAATTGATCCATTGGGTGAAAAAGATGGATTACCCATTAAACTTGGATAACGTAACAAGTGAAGAAATTCTGAATCTCATGAAATTTGATAAAAAAAATACACGTGATGATTTTCAATTCGTCCTTTTAGAACAGGTTGGAAAACCTTACTTACAAAAAATAGATGTGAATACAATGGAAAACTATCTCAATGAATTTATGACAAAGTGGAATCAGGGTGAATTTAATTGGCTCAAATAAACGCATTACACGGAACAATCAGCATCCCTGGTGACAAATCCATCTCCCATCGTGCAGCCATTTTAGCAAGCTTATCTACTGGAAAAACTGTCATTGACAATTTTTTGTTCTCAGACGATTGTTTACGTACGTTAGATGCTTTTCAAGCGATGGGTGTTCAAGTGAAGAAGCAGGACCAGCAAGTCATCATAGATAGTGAAGGTGCATCGAAGCTATCCGCACCTACAGATGCGATTGACCTCGGTAATTCAGGTACGACAGCTCGGTTATTGGCAGGTGTGTTGGCTGCCATGCCGTTTCAAACGGAATTAGTAGGTGATCCCTCTTTATCAAAGCGACCGATGAAGCGGGTGTCCCAACCACTCTCTATGATGGGAGCAACGGTTGAATTTTTGACAGAAGATGGACATTTGCCAATGAAAATTGTTGGTGGGTCACTAAAGAAAATTGAGTATGATATGCCTGTTGCCAGTGCTCAAGTAAAATCAGCCATTCTTTTAGCAGGATTAACCGGACAAGTTAATGTTACGGTGACGGAACAAACTAAATCAAGAGATCATACTGAACGCATGCTCGAAGCTTACGGGGTTCATATCACGGATGAAAATGGTACAATTACATTAAAAGAAAACCAAGTGTTACATGCAAAAAACATAAAAGTCCCTGGAGATTTTTCTTCAGCTGCCTATTGGATTGCTGCGGCAGTCATTACACCGGGAAGTGAATTGACCATTGAACGAGTCGGCCTTAATCCGACGAGAATCGGCTTTCTGAATGTACTGAAGAGAATGGGAGCATCCATCGAAGTTATACAGAAGCCGAACATGATGAACGAACCTGTCGGAACAATTATTGCTAAGCATTCAACATTAAAAGCGACAACATTGAAAGAAGAGGAGATACCAACTTTAATTGATGAGATACCGATTTTAGCTTTGGTCGCATCACAGGCAAAAGGTATATCTCGCTTTCATCATTTAAGAGAGTTACGCTTTAAGGAGACGGACCGAATTCAAGCAACTGTTCAAGGGTTAGCCGCATTGGGTGTATCGATTAAAGCGGAAGAGGATGGAATGATTGTACAAGGCCAGAGTCGACTACATGGCGGGATGGTCAAAACATTTCATGATCACCGAATAGCCATGACAGCGATGATCGCCTCATTGATTACAAATGATGCCGTTACAATCGATGATTATGATTGTGTTAAAATCTCTTATCCTAATTTCTTTGAACAATTTAACCAACTCAAGCAACCGGAACATTCACCAAAAGATTGAAAGAAAGGTGACCGATGACAATGGATATTATTAATCAGGCACTTCAATTGAAGGACCAAGACAAAATTAATGATGCAATTCAGCTCCTGCAGGAATATCAACGGAGTGCTGGAGAAGAGGAGCGTCTAGAAATTGCCCAACTTTTTCAAGACTGGGGGTTAATGAATGATGCCATAGCCATTTATGAAGACATGTTATTGCTTTACCCAGAAGATTCACATATTAAATTACTATTGGCTGAAATATATACCGATAT
The DNA here is from genome assembly GCF_007559355.1 of Allobacillus sp. SKP2-8. NCBI lineage: Bacteria > Bacillati > Bacillota > Bacilli > Caryophanales > Bacillaceae > Allobacillus > Allobacillus sp. SKP2-8. The sequence goes on from NZ_VMHF01000001.1 coordinate 171,936, forward strand.
CGGTGATGACGAGAAAGTCATCGAGTTAATGGAGGCCATCAGTCCTGAGGAAGAAGCATATGTGCCAGCTTTAGTTCAATTAGCGGATTTATATCAAACACAAGGGTTGTTTGAAGTATCGGAACAGAAGTTATTGGAAGCAAAAGACCTCGCCCCCACTGAGCCAATCATTGATTTGGCATTAGCTGAATTGGCTTTCTCAAATGGTGAATTTCAAAAAGCCATTCCATACTATGAACGGATTGAACGATTGGATGAAGAAGTATCTATTGTCAATGTTAAGGAACGATTGGCTGAATCACTATCATCACTGGGTAATTGGGAAGAAGCATTACGTTACTATGAAATGATTACTCTGGAGCATCCAGATCAATTATTTAAATATGGATATACAGCTTATCAATTGGAAAGATATCAGGTAGCGATTGAAGCTTGGCGAAAACTGCTTGAAATTGACCAAGACTATACAAGTGTTTATCCCCTATTGGCAACCTCCTTACATGAAGAAGGTGCCGTACAAGAGGCTTTTGAAGCATTAGAACAGGGAATCCAAAAAGATGAATTCAACAATGAATTATACTTATTGGCAGCAGAGTACGCTGTTGAGCTAGGAAGACGAGAGGATGCAGAAGCGTATTTGAAGCAATCTCTATCGTTAGATCCTGGATTTGAAGAAGCTGCTGAACGGTTGCTAGAGCTATATGAAGATGATTTGGATTATGAGGCGGCAAATGACTTATTGGATGAACTGTTAAGCTATGAAGCCTACCCAGACCTATTATTATGGCGAAAAGCTCAAGTTTCTGTCGAACTGGAACAGTTTAAAGAAGCTAAGAAAGCCTACGAAAAGGCTTATCCGTCATTTCGAGAGCAACCAGACTTTTTAAAAGAATATGGTTACTTTATGAACGAAGAAGGCAATCGCGAACAAAGTCTATCGTTGTTGGAAAGTTATTTGACGTTTCGTCCCGAAGATGAAGAGGTTAGTGAATTTGTCAGTCGTTTGACGAATGAGTAAAGGCAGGTGAGCCGAAATGCAAGTACCTTCTGAAAAGAAAAAGGCTTTCATTGAATGGTTTTTAGCCACACATCCGCCAGAACAGCGAGAAGTCGTGTGGTTACTTCAATATATGTCAAAAAGGGATCAATTGCTTAGTCGCATTCATTTCATCTATGAAGCTCACTTAACACCACGAAGTATCATTATTTCTACCGAAGCGGCTGAAAATAGACCCTTCCGCTTTTACAAAGAGCATATTGTGACCACAGACGTTGATAAAGCATTTCATGACATTCGTTTAAATCAAGATCAAGAACTGTTTGTGGAATTCATATTTGAAGACGTCCGTCATTCAGCTGAATATGCAGAAGTATTAGAAGAAAATCCATACCTACCTGATGATTATTATTTAGAAAACACGGATTATCATGCGATCGAACAATTTCTACAGGCAACCTCCCAAGAAAATAAGAGACAATCCTTGCGAAAAAGGGTGAATGAAGCATTAGACCAGGGAGATGAGAAAGCTTTTCTAAAGTGGAGCAAGTTATTGAATAATCACAACAAAGAACACTCCGAATGAGAAGGGAAGTATAATATGAAATATATTGAAGAAGATATAAAAATGTATATTGCCGAAAAAGAATATATTGATACAGCAATCATTCCACTCGTTCCTTATGCGATTGATGATGATCAAGAAATGATTTTGACATCATTCCAACAAGAGCTAATGACTTTATATTCCCATCAACTTGAACAAAGATTGAAAGGCCGGTTATTTCTTTTCCCGGTTTATACGTACTTAAATAATAGTTTGATTGAAAATGAAATTGATCGAATCAATCAGCTGATCGATGAAGTGAAAAAACAACCTTTCAACGAAGTGTTTCTATTAACGTTTGATAAACAATGGCGTAAACATGGAACTTCATTAAAAGGTGAATTAGTATGGCTACCGGCAATCAAAAACGGTAATTTACAATCCAATGAAGTTCGTGAAGTCATTCAATCTCAAATTATCGATATCGAAGAATTAATCAAAGAAAGTTGGTCTTAATTTTGAAAAATTTTCGTCGAAATAGGATTTTTATTGACCGTAATGATGGGATACGCTATCATTGTATTGTCCTAATAAATAATCGTTACGAAAGACCCTATGCGTTGCATCAGATGGTAGAGGGGGGAAAAGAATGAGCAATAAAAAGAATAACCAAGTTTCTCGTCGACAATTTTTGAACTATACCTTAACAGGTGTTGGTGGTTTTATGGGTGCTGCATTGATAGCTCCGATGGTTGGATTTGCAGTAGATCCACTATTGAAAGGTGAGAAATCTGGTGACTTTGTTTACGTTTTGGACGTAGATGAGATCACGGAGACACCACAGAAAGTCTCATTCCAAGTCGATCAAACAGATGGTTGGTATGAATCGAAAGTTGAAAAAAATGCTTTCGTATTTTATGACAGTAATGGTGATATTTTAGCTTTATCACCAGTATGTACGCACTTAGGTTGTACAGTAGACTGGGCGACAGAAAAGGAAAACGAGTTTTTCTGCCCATGTCATGATGGTCGTTACAACGCTGAAGGAGAAAACATTGCAGGTACTCCTCCAACTGAACCATTACATGAGTATACGTTTAAGGTTGAAGAAGGAAAACTGTATCTAAGTCCAGAAACGCATGCAAGAGGGGGGGCATAATACGTGTTAAACAAAATTTATGACTGGATTGATGAACGATTGGATGTGACGCCAATCTGGCGTGATATTGCCGATCACGAAGTTCCTGAGCACGTAAACCCAGCCCACCATTTCTCAGCTTTTGTTTATTGTTTTGGTGGATTAACGTTTTTCGTTGTCGTCATTCAAATTCTATCTGGTATGTTTTTAACGATGTACTATGTACCGGATATTGAAAACGCTTGGGAATCTGTTCGCTACTTGCAAACAGAAGTTGCTCACGGGCAGATCGTTCGAGGAATGCACCACTGGGGTGCCAGTGTAGTAATCGTTATGATTTTCTTACATACACTGCGTGTGTTTTTCCAAGGTGCATACAAAAAACCTCGCGAATTGAACTGGATTGTTGGTGTATTATTATTCTTTGTCATTTTAGGTTTAGGGTTTACTGGTTACCTATTACCATGGGACAACAAAGCATTTTTCGCTACACAAGTTGGGTTGGAAATTGCTGAAAGTGTACCATTTATAGGAACTGAGATTAAAACGCTTCTAGCTGGTGATCCTACGATAGTTGGTGCACAGACCCTGACCAGATTCTTTGCGATTCATGTGTTCTTCTTGCCAGCTGTTTTATTTGGTTTATTAGCAGCTCACTTTATCATGATTCGTCGTCAAGGAATCAGCGGACCACTATAAGTTATATTTAGTGAATACAAAAAGGAGGGAACACTGTGCAAAAAGGTAAAGGTATGAAGTTTGTTGGCGATTCCCGTATTAAAGTGGGACCAAAGCAAACCATTCCAAAAGACTATTCAGAATATCCTGGTAGGACAGAACCATTTTGGCCAAACTTTCTATTGAAAGAATGGTTAGTGGGTGCTGTATTCTTAATTGGTTTTCTATGCTTGGTTGCTGCTCACCCATCTCCATTAGAGATTAAAGCAGATCCAAATACATCAGGCTATATTCCGTTGCCTGACTGGTATTTCTTGTTTTTATATGAACTGTTGAAATATGAGTACGCGGCTGCAGAGTATGTGGTAATCGGTACGATCGGAATTCCAGGACTAGCTTTCGGTGCACTATTACTTGCACCTTTCCTAGATACAAAACCTGGTCGTCGTCCGACACAACGACCAATTGCAGTTATCCTTATGCTTTTAGCGGTTACTTCCGTGATCTGGTTAACGTATGAATCTGCTTCTGCAGTTAACTGGGAAGAGCGCGCTGAATATTCCGTTGCAAATATGACGGAAGTTGAAGTAGATACAGACCATGCAGGTTATGAAGTATATGCGAATAACTGTATGAGCTGTCACGGTGACAGTTTGCAAGGTGTCCCTGGAATGGCTCCAGAATTAATAGGTCTTCCATACGATGCTGAAGCAATTAAAGACATTGCACAAAATGGTATCGGAGAAATGCCTGCAGACATGTTTAGCGGCACTGATGAAGAATTAAACCAGCTTGCTGAATTTATCGTCGCAACCAATTCCGACGGTGAAGGTTCAGAAGGAGAGAGCTCTGGTTCTGAAAGTAGCAATGAAGGTGAAGATTCTTCTGAGTAAAGTAATAATTTAAAGAAGTAGACCGGCAAAATCGATTAATTGATTTTGTCGGTCTTTTTCACATAAGCATTCAAGAAAGTGCGGGTTGAAAAATACATGTTTAAATACTTATTGATGGATCGAACGTTTCTTATTCTTTTATTAATCATCAACATCTTAGGTACAATATATGGGTACATTTGGTATGGTTGGCAGCTTGAGATAACCCCACCGATCTTTATTCCTTTCGTTCCCGATTCTCCTACAGCATCTTTGTTTTTCGTTATTGTTTTAATTGGCTTCTTATTAGGACGAAATTTTAAATACATAGAAGCTTTAGCTATGCTGACATTATTCAAATATGGTGTGTGGGCTGTTGTTATGAATGGTTTAACATTTATTCAATTGTCTTCTGTATCCGCTGTCGGTTTAATGTTGGTCGTTTCACATGGAGCTATGGCTGTACAAGGATTACTGTATGCTAAATTTTATCGAATCGAAATGAAGCACTTGGTTGTTGCGGCAATTTGGACATTACACAATGATGTCATTGACTATGTATATGGTATGATGCCAATCTATCACCAATTGACCGATTCGATGAACCATGTCGGTTATTTCACCTTTTGGTTAAGTATACTCTCAATTTGGCTCGTCTATCGATATGGCATAAAATCCACTCGTTCTAATTGGACACTATAAGCGCATAAAATGAACAAAGCCTTATAGAGGGGTGGAGCTGTGGATTACAAATGGCATCTGATTGGTTCTTTTTTTGCATTAAGCAGAACGCCCAGCTGGGGACAATTCTTTCTTATTGTGGCCATTATTTTTACCATTGTTATCAGTTCATTAATTTACGTTTCATGGAAAAAATATAAACAGACGCAACAGAGCAAAAGTGTTGAAAACGATGATGAATTTGACTAAAATTGACCTATAGAGAGAGAAAGAAATATGGGAGGAACGACTATGACAATCGGTTCAATGTTAGTTTATTTCGGAATATTGCTCCTACTACCCTTATGGGCGAGTAACAGAGTAAAGAAAACGTATCAAAAATATTCAAAAGTACGTAACTCCTCTGGCATGACTGGAAGAGATGTCGCTTTAAAAATATTACAGGATAATGGTTTATACGATGTGCGCGTTGAGGAAACGAAGGGCGTGCTATCCGACCATTATGATCCACGGCAAAAAGTTGTCCGATTATCGTCGGATAACTATCACCGACCTTCACAAGCAGCTGCAGCCATTGCAGCTCACGAGGTAGGACATGCTATCCAGCATGCGCAAGATTATGCATTCTTGCGTTTTAGAACGGCTTTGGTTCCAATGGCGAGTTTAGGTTCCAATATGTCGTACTTTTTGATTTTAGGTGGTATATTCCTTGGCCTCGGAGAACTTTATCTAGCTGGAATCGTCCTAATGGCTTTTGCCGTACTGTTCCAGTTGGTCACATTACCTGTTGAATTTGATGCTTCTAACCGAGCGATGAATCAACTGGTCTCAACAGGCGTTGTGACAAGTAGTGAACATCGTGAAACGAAGAAAGTATTGAATGCCGCAGCTTTAACATATGTTGCTGCAGCAGCAGTAGCAGTTATGGAGCTTCTCCGTTTTGTTCTGTTGTATTTAAACAGTGATAACTAATAACCTGAAGCAGGAAAAAAATTAATATTCATACATGGCATACTAGGCGTTACATACTGGTATGCCATTTTTTATTAGAGGGATGATGCTGATGAAATCATATTCAAAATACATACTCTTAATTTTATCACTCAATATAATGTTAACAGCTTGCAGTGAAACAGAAGTAACCGAACATATCGAAGTGTTTGTATCAGAAAGTCTTGAAGCAAACGAAGAAGGGATGTTTGAAAGGAAGGGTTATGAGAAAATAAATTCCATAACAACGACTGAGAGGAGTGAGAATCATATCAATACAACAATCAAAGCGATTAAGGATTATTATGACGCAGAGGGGCGTTATTTGCATACAGAGATTATTCATTCCTATTTCGAAAAATCAACAGTGACACAGTTCGAGGATGGAAACGAACAAAAGAAGACAACCACAACACCATTAACGATATTCATTCCGCAAGAAAACTTTGAGCAGTTTAGCAAAACATTATCAGCCGACGAAAAGAAAAAAGTGAAGAAGCATGTTTCATCATTCGTGGATGATTTGTAAACCTAATTTATAACATTAAAATGCCTGAATAAAGAGGCGTTTGCAACTTCATTCAGGCAATGAAATTATGAATCAATCGGATTTTTATTTTCATCCAGAGTGAATCCTTCTCCTAGAACGTCATGAACAGTCATCATGGAAACGAAGGCATGTGGGTCAATTTCGTTAATTAAATTTTTCAATCGAATAATCTCATTTCGTCCGACTACACAGTAAATAACTCTCTTATCTTCGCCTGTGTAACTTCCACTTCCATGTAAGAGCGTCACTCCACGATCCATATCCTTCAATATCTTACTGGCAATTGCATCTTGGTGCTCTGATACAATCAATGCACCTCTTGCAGCGTAAGCACCATCTACCATGAAATCAATCACTCGAGCGGCGATAAATACGGCAACTAACGTATACATTCCTTCAATTTCATTTAGATAAAGAATCACGGATGCAACAATAACGACAGCATCAAACAAAAACATCGTTCGTCCCATTCCCCAGCCAACATATTTATTGACTAGCCGGGCAATGATGTCGACTCCGCCAGTTGTACCTCCATAGCGGAAAATAATTCCCAATCCTACACCAATAAAGGAACCGGCAAACAATGCTGCCAATGTCATATCGTTTTGTAACGAAAAACCGTACGGAAAGATTTGAAATACCCATAGAAATACAGAAACCATAACTGTTCCGATTACCGTATAAATAAACGTCGACACTCCTAATAAACGCCACCCTACAATAAATACCGGGATATTCAGAACAAGGTTCATAATTGCGGGATCCCAAGAAAATAGAAAGTATAATAGAAGGGTGATACCGGTAAATCCACCTTCTGTTAAATTGTTCGCCATGTTGAAATTGACGACTCCGAATGAAAAGATTGCAGAACCAATGATAATAAACAGTGTATTCTTCATTTTAATCGGTATTTTCATTTAACCACTCCAAACATATCTCCAGAATATTATAGACAAATAAATCAGATTCATCAAACAAAGTTTAATGATTTGTCAAAATTCGTCTGTTTAGCTACCATATGATTAGATGTTTTCATGAAGGAGACGTATATCATGGAGAAACAATCAGTAACATTGAAAGAATCTCAAGAACGTGTTGATCGGTTTATCAGTCAATTTGAAGAGGGTTATTTTTCTCCACTTTCTATGATGGCTAGGTTTACTGAAGAAATGGGTGAGCTAGCTCGAGAAATTAATCATTACTACGGAGAAAAGCCAAAAAAATCAACAGAAAAAGAGAAATCGATTGAAGATGAGCTAGGTGATGTTTATTTTGTGTTGGTAACACTAGCTAATTCACTTGGCATTCAGCTTGATGAAGCATTTGATCGAAGTATGTCAAAAATAGAACAAAGAGACCAAAATCGTTGGACTAAGAAGGAGAATCAACATGAATAAGACCATTAATATGATCGTTGCCGGTCCCCGCGGTAAAATGGGGCAAGAAGCTTTAGCATTAATTGAACGAACGGACCATTTTCATTTAGTCGGTTGTATCGACCGGAAGAATAATGGAAAGAAACTACGTGATCTAGAAGGTCTGCCGGCATTCGATGCACCTATTTTCACAGATGCGACGGAAGCATTCGATCAGGTGAATGCTGATGTATTAATCGAATTGACGAACCCTGAGGCCGGGTATCACCATGCGAAGCAAGCACTGATTCATCACGTACGTCCAGTGGTTGGTACTTCTGGATTTTCGGAAGATCAGTTGCAAGAACTTAAAGACTTAAGTACGTCGAATGCAACAGGCATTGTCATTGCACCGAATTTTGCGATTGGTGCTATTTTAATGATGCGGTTTGCGAAAGAGGCTGCTAAATATTTTCCTGATGTGGAAATTATTGAAAAACATCATGACAATAAGCTGGATGCGCCATCTGGAACAGCAGTCAAAACAGCTAAGCTCATTCAAGAAGTAAGGGAAAAGCATAAACAAGGCCACCCAGATGAAAAAGAAACGATTGAAGGAGCACGAGGAGCTGATGTGGATGGGATGAAAATTCATAGCATGCGACTCCCAGGGTATATTGCACAGCAAGAGGTTGTGTTTGGAATGAGTGGACAAACTTTAACCATTAATCATAATTCAGCAGATAGAGCTTCGTTTATGAGTGGTGTTGAATTTGCGGTCAATGAAGTTGTGAACCGTGAAGATTTCGTTTATGGACTTGAAAACTTAATGGAATAGGTTGTGAAATAATGAAAATCGCATTAATCGCACATGACAAAAGAAAAAGAAATTTACTCAATTTCGTTACAGCTTACAAAGATATCTTTAGTGATTATGAATTGTTTGCTACAGGTACAACAGGAAAAATGATTCAAGAAGAGATTGGGTTGGATGTTCATCGGTTTCAATCAGGTCCATTAGGTGGCGACCAGCAAATCGGTGCTAAAATCGCAGCCAATGATTTAGATTTGGTTGTTTTCTTTAGAGATCCATTGACAGCTCAGCCACATGAACCAGATGTGACTGCATTATTAAGATTATGCGATGTATATCGAATCCCTCTCGCAACCAACGAAGCATCTGCTGAAATTATGATACGAGGCATTCAAAGCGGATGGCTTGATTGGAGAAACGTCAAGGAGTCAACATCCCTATATGATGAATAAAAAAATAGGTATCGTTTGCTATCCAACAGTCGGGGGATCTGGCGTGGTAGCAACTGAACTAGGTATGCACTTATCGGATCATGATTATGAAATTCATTTCATTTCACAGACAATGCCGTTTCGCTTAAAACGTCTAGACCCAAATATCTTTTTTCATGAAGTGGATGTTGCAAATTATCCGGTATTTAAGCATCCACCTTATGATTTATCACTGGCCAGTAAAATCGCTGAGGTCATCGATCGTGAACAATTAGATATTATTCATGCCCACTATGCTATGCCTCATGCAATTTGTGCGTTGTTGGCGAAACAAATGGCTAAAAAAGATGTTCGTGTCATTACGACTCTTCACGGTACAGATATTACCGTGCTGGGAATTGATCCGAGTTTGACTAATTTAATTCGTTTTGGTATCGAAGAGTCAGATGCAGTCACCGCTGTTTCTTATAGTTTAAGAGATCAAACAAAGAAATTATTGAATATACAAAAAGAAATTCAAGTTGTTCATAATTTTATCGATACAGACAAGCTGGAGGAACCGAGTGATACTGATAAATTAAAAAGAAGACTGAATATTCAATCAGACGAAAAAGTAATGATTCATATCTCTAACTTTCGTAAAGTGAAGAGAGTTCAAGATGTCATTCATGTTTTTCACCGAGTCCAGCAATCGATTAAAACAAAACTTCTTTTAGTGGGCGATGGACCAGAATATGGAGATGCATATCAACTTGTTCAAAATCTAGGTTTACAAGATAAAGTTATTTTTATGGGGAGACAGGACAATATACATGATTTATTCGCAATGAGTGATTTAAATCTATTGGTTTCTGAGAAGGAGAGTTTTGGACTGGTGCTTTTGGAAGCTATGATCTCTGGAGTACCATCTATTGGGTCGAACACCGGTGGAATCCCTGAAGTGATCGATGATGGAGAAACAGGGTATATTTGTGAAGTTGGCGATGTTGAAACCATGAGCAAGAGAGCCATTCATCTATTATCCGAAGAGTCCGAGTGGAAACGGCAATCCCTTCTTTCCAAGGCTCGTGTAAAAGAGTTATTTGATGCTGAACAAATTATTAAGCGCTATGAGAATATTTATTATGAAGTATAGAAGGCGGTAGATCCTATGGTTGGTAAACCATTCAATCAAGCGGCACCAATTATACATACATTCAATAATAATGGATATGAGTGTTTCTTTGTGGGTGGGTCCGTGCGTGATTATCAATTGAAACGACCGATTGGGGATATTGATCTGGCCACGAATGCCGATCCATACACCGTTCAACGTTTATTTGATCGAACCGTACCTGTTGGCATCGATCATGGAACGATATTGGTTTTATTGGGTGATGAATCCTATGAAGTAACGACTTATCGGACAGAAGGGGAGTATAAAGATCACCGCCATCCAGAACAAGTGTTTTTTGTAGAGAATATCGAAGAAGACTTAAGTCGAAGAGATTTCACTATTAATGCTATGGCTATGGGTCTTGATGGTAAGATTATCGATCCATTTAATGGCCTGCAGGACTTAAAACTAAAACGAATCCAGACCGTTAGATATGCACAAGACCGTTTCAGCGAGGACGCACTTCGGATGTTACGGGCCATTCGATTCTCCAGTCAATTGAATTTCAGCATCGATGATGAGGTCATTACCGCTATCAAGGAAAACCGTACACTTTTAGAGGCGATTTCTGTAGAACGAATTACAGTGGAATTGACCAAAATGTTCGGCGGAATGGGTGTTGGCAAAGCGCTGGATTATTTAAACGAAACATCTCTTTACCAACAATTGCCGATATTTGGAATGAATGAGAATGTTTTTTCACTGGTACATGAACAACTTTCAGAACCAATTGCCGATGCAACTGTTTTGGTCGCTTACTTTCACTATATGGACCCGTCGATATCAATTTCAACATGGGTAAAAGCCTATAAACTGTCTAACGCAGTCAAACGAAAAGCGACTATTATTTATGAAGCTTTTGACAAACATCAAGAACAGGGTTTAACAAAAGGCCTCCTGTATCAATTGACGTATGAGCACATCCAACCATGGAACGATTTTGTTCGCTTCGTTGCAGGGAAATCGTATGTGTTAGAAGAACTTTATTCAATGTACGATCAATTGCCCATTCAGCAAAAGAGCGACTTGGCGATTAATGGTACTGACTTGATTCGTCTATTCCCTGAACGGAAACAAGGAAAATGGATCAGTGATTATCTCCGTGAATTAGAACATTTAGTACTTTGTGGGGAGTTACAGAATCAAAAAGATACATTGGAAGGACAAGTGAAAGCATGGAATCAAACCGGACAAAACTAATCGAGTTGCTTTCAAATCATTCAGATACGTATGTATCAGGTGAAAGTTTATCTAAGCAACTCGGCATTTCCAGGTCAGCGATCTGGAAGCATATGAATGAGTTGAAGAAAGTTGGCTATCAAATTGAAGCAGTAAGAAACAAAGGGTACCGTATTACAGGGGTTCCGAGTGAATTATCAGCCTCTTCCTTACAATGGGGTCTTTCTACAAATTGGCTTGGAAAAAACTTGATTCACCATAAATCTATCGATTCAACTCAATTTTCAGGTCACGACTTAGCGAGAGAGGATGCACCACACGGGACCGTCATTATCGCTGATCATCAAACGAAAGGTCGTGGCAGGCTTAAAAGACAATGGCATTCTGAGGACAAGCACGGACTTTGGTTTACTGTTATTTTAAGGCCTACATCTCTTGAACCCAAAGATGCCAACCAATTAACACTGGTTGCTGCAGTTGCGTTGGTTGAAACCTTTCGTCATTTAGGTCTTGACGTTAAAATTAAGTGGCCGAACGATGTTTTTTCGAGAGGTTTTAAATTAACGGGAATTTTGACCGAAATGCAAGCTGAACAAGATCAAATTGAATATATATTGCTTGGAATCGGAATGAATATTAATCAAGAGCGAGAACATTTTCCTGAAGAACTTAGAGATAAAGTGACATCCTTAAAGATTGAAACGGGTAAGGCAAACGATTTAGCACATGTTTTTCATGAGGTTGCACAGCGGTTGGAAGAAAAGTATGATACATTTATAAAAGAAGGATTTCAACCGATCAAGAGAGAGTGGGAGCAGCACGCTTACCGATTAAATGAATGGTTGACAATAAAGACAAAAGATTCTTTCCAAGCGAAATTTGTTGGAATTCAACACGATGGCGCTCTTCTTATCGAAGATGAATATGGAAAACAAACAGCATTGTATTCGGCAGAAATATATTGGTGAAGGAGGCATTGATTTTGAAAACAAGACGGAGTTTCGAAAAAATGAAACGGGAAAATGAAAAAATTACCATGTTAACGGCCTATGATTATCCATCTGCCAAAACAGCAGAAACAGCAGGTGTTGACATGATCTTAGTAGGAGATTCGTTGGGGATGGTTGTCCTTGGCTACGACTCAACGATTCCCGTGACAGTAGATGACATGATTCATCACGGAAAAGCCGTGAAGCGCGGGGCACCCAATACATTTACCGTAGTTGATTTGCCTTTTATGTCTTTTCATATTTCCGAAGCAGATGCGATGAGAAATGCTGCTCGTATTGTTCAGGAAGCTGGTGCAGATGCAGTGAAATTAGAAGGCGGAAAAGAACTTGTGCCAATTATTCGTAAACTGACACAAGCAGGCATTCCAGTGGTCGGGCATATCGGACTGACACCTCAAACATTCCAAGTGTTGGGTGGCTATCGTGTTCAAGGTAAAACAACAGAAGAAGCGAGACAATTAATTGAAGATGCTGTCGCTTTAAATGAAGCAGGTGTTATTTCTATTGTTCTTGAATGTGTTCTTGCGAAACTTGCCACGAATGTAACTAAGAACTCCAAAGTGCCGACAATTGGTATTGGAGCAGGGAATGGAACAGATGGGCAAGTGCTTGTCTATCATGATCTCTTGCAATACGGTGTCGACCGTCTAGCGAAATTCGTGAAACCACAAACCAATTTAAATGAAAGTATCGATCAGGCTATTAGAAGCTACATAAACGAAGTAAAAACGACTGCTTTTCCGTCTGATGAGCATACATATGCCATTGACGATGATGTGCTTGATGGGTTGTATGGTGGAGAAAAATGATACACATTGAAACGATCAAAGAAATGAGAGACAAATCGCAAGCCGCTCGACAGAATGGGCAGTCGATCGGCTTCGTGGCTACAATGGGCTTTTTGCACGAAGGCCATCTGCAATTGGTGAAAAATGCAAGGAAAGAAAATGACTTAGTCGTCGTCAGTATTTTCGTGAATCCATTACAATTCAATCAATCGAGTGATTTAGCTACTTATCCAAGAGATTTAGCTCGAGACACTGCACTTTTGGAAGCAGAAGGTGTTGATATTGTTTTTCATCCGAGCGTCGAAGAAATGTACCCTAAACAAAGCGTTGTCCAAATGAGTCTTCTCAGTAGACAGGACGTTCTTTGTGGAGCAAGTAGACCAGGTCATTTCGAAGGAGTTCTGAAAGTCCTTTCAAAATTATTTTTGATCATTCAACCAACAAAGACTTATTTCGGATTAAAAGATGCACAACAAGTAGCAGTCGTTGAAGCATTAATTGAGGAATTAAACTTCGATATTACACTTGTTCCTGTTCCGACTATACGTGAGCCAGATGGATTGGCCTTAAGCAGTCGAAATGTTCGTTTATCTCCTGAAGAGCGAAAGGATGCAACGAATATCTATCAAGCCTTGCGTGCTGGCCAACAATACATTCGTTCCAATGAATATTGGTCGCGCGATCAAGTGATCGACTATATGGAACATATACTCCGAGAACGGATCAGTGGTAAGGTTGATTACGTGAACTGTTTGACTTACCCAGATTTACAGCCTTTAATAAATGAAAATGATTCGGTCATATTAGCGGTAGCTGTGTATTATGAGAATGCCCGGTTAATTGATAATCTCATTCTTGATCAATCGGGCGAAGAAATCTACAGGAGTGACAAAAAATAATGATTCATACCATGATGAACGCAAAGCTTCATAGAGCGACAGTGACAGAAGCAAACTTAAACTATGTTGGAAGCATCACAATTGATTCTACATTGTTGAAAGAGGTAGGCATCTTGCCTCATGAAAAGGTTCAGATTGTCAATAATAATAATGGTGAGCGGATTGAAACCTATGTGATCGCCGGTGAACCAAACAGCGGGATCATTTGTCTGAATGGAGCTGCAGCACGGAAGTTTCAACCGGGGGATCATGTTATTATTATTTCATATGTCCAAGTTGATGCGAAGGAACTTAGCGACCACAAACCATCCATCGCTATTTTGAATGAAAATAATCAAATTGAACAGCAGCTTGAAGAGGAACCGCCATTAATGATCCTATAACTCCCATTTCAAGTGGGAGTTTGTTTTGTTAGTTACTATTAATGGTAGAGAGGAGGAGAAAAATGACTCGGTTTGTATCAGTCGATTTAGAAACGACGGGAAACTCGGTAAAAAACGGAGACGAAATTATAGAAATTGGCATTGTGGTCATCGAAGACGGCAAAATTATCGATGAGTGTGAAACACATGTCAGACCGAATGGGTCGATTCCACCGTTCGTATCACAATTGACAGGAATCAACGAAAGCGATTTAGTCGACGCCCCGACATTCAAGGAAGTGATCCCTGAAATCTTACCTTACTTTGATGATTGCTTTTTCATTGCACATCCGGTTCATTTTGATTATGAGTTTTTAAATCAAAGTTTGGTTAAAGCGGGACACTCTCCGATTGCTTGTGCAGTCATCGATACAGTGGAATTGTCACGTGTTTTTTTCCCTTCGGCACCCGGTTATCGACTTCAAGATTTGACAAATTATTTAAACATCAAGCATTTCAAACCACATCGTGCGCTATCTGATGCATATGTAACGGCTCTTATTTTTCTGGAAATCGTTCAAAAAATGAATGGACTCCCACTAGAAACACTGCTACAACTGAAGCCGTTAATTAGTAATTTTCAAACGGACACGGAGTTTTTCTTCGATGATTTGATCAATGAAAAAAGAAAACATAATGACTCGAATTATGCGCTTGATTTTCGTTATGGATTGGCGATCAAGCAGAGTAATAGTATTGGCAAGGAAAACGACATAGAACTTAGTGATTTTAATTACTTTTTGAATGAAACTTTGTCAGGTCCTTTGTTTGAAAAGCGTGAAGGTCAGCAAGAAATTGCTGGTGAGATTTACCAAGGCTTTCAGATGAGACAGCATCGGGTGATCGAGGCACCTTCAGGATTAGGGAAAACGTTAGCTTATTTATTAGCTGCCTATGCATATAGCCGTAAGTATGATGTCCGTACGATCATCAGTACATACACCTTGCAGCTTCAAAAACAAATTGAGCGTTATAGCGAACGCTTTCCGGAATTATTTCCAGCTGGGAGTCTTGCACTACTGAAGAGTCCTCATAATTATTTGCATGTGCGAAGATTTAAGGCATTTTACGACCGCTCCATTAAGGATGCATCCAATTTTGATATTACGTTATCGTTAGCGATTATTCTCGTCTGGTTAACAGAAACGGAAACGGGTGATGTAGAAGAGCTGCAATTACCATCTCGAGGCCAAGATATTTGGAAATTGATCTCTTGTGATCATGATGATGAACCTACGGACCAATCATCTTATTTTTTTTCCGCCAAAGAAAGAGCGAAAAATGCATCGATTGTTATTGTAAACCATGCATTTTTGACAGCTGACTTTAAAAAAGGAAGAAAAGCAATTCCACCAAGTAGACAGATTATAGTAGATGAAGCTCATCAGTTTGAAAATGTCACAAGAAACCAACTATCAAATCAAATTGACTATATTTCCACATTACAGTTGTTTCAGTCACTTGCTCGAATCGGTATGGGCGAGGTGATTGAAACTGCCAAAGTAAATGCAGACTCTTTTTTTAGGCTTATTTATCAGGCGGTTGATTTTCTTCACTCGCCAAAGGACCCAGTATCAGACACCGGAAAAATCCAACTTTCTGTTGATGAAGAAGCTTTAGAGATGATTTTCAGCGGTGAAATTCGTGAACAATTAAATCAATTCTTGTTAAGTTGCGACCAGTTACGGAATTCAATGCTGAAAAAATATTTAAAAACGGATCTTGAACGTTCCATTCAAATGAAAGCGAATCGACAGTTAGAAGAAATTATAGACTTTTTAACAACGTTTTTCCATCAAGGAAAGAAGATGGTACGTTGGATTGAAATTGATCAACAAGGGGCCAAAAATGCAGCCTCATTAAATATTGAGCAACTTGACTTGAGTGAGCAGTTAAATAATTGGTATGAGCAATACACGAATAGTGTCGTTTTCATGAGTTCTACTTTACAATTAAAAAATTCGTTTCAACATTTTTTAACACAGATTGGTTTACCAGAAGAAACGCCTACTTCCATATATCCATTACCAAGTTCCTATGCGAATCGTTCAGAAGTTTTGATTCCTGCAGATTTCCCGAATATAACGGATGTAAGCGCGAAAACCTACGCACAACACGTCGCTTCGTTTGTCGATCGCTTTCATGCACAAACGAATAAAAAAATGCTCGTGTTATTCACGTCTCATCAGTTATTAAAAGATACGTACGAACGGTTGCAACCAACATCTCGTACAATGACGATATTGGCTCAAGGGATTCAATCCAGCAGTAGAGATAAATTGAAAAAACTTTTTGAAGAAACGGATGATGGCATATTATTGGGAACGAATTCATTTTGGGAAGGCGTAGATCTTCTAAATGATACCGATAAGATTATTTGCATGGCCCGGCTTCCATTTGAGTCGCCGAATCACCCAGTATTCCAAGCAAAGTGGAATTTGCTTAAACAGCAAAAAGAAAATCCTTTTGAACAGCTAGCTTTACCACTAGCAATTACACGATTTCGTCAGGCATTTGGACGATTAATAAGACATTCTGGAGATCGCGGATTATTGATCATTTTGGACAAGCGGATCATGAGTAAGCATTATGGGAAGCAATTCATTCAATCACTTGGTGAAACTGCTGTACTATATGAAGAAACACCGCAAATGATTGACCATGCAAAAAAATGGCTCTCATATGATAAAGACAATGACAAATGATAAGAAGAATGTCAGAATTCTTTATGGATAGGTGAAGCCATTGAAAATCATTCTTGCTCTACTAATCGGCATAACTTCTTTTCCGCTTTTTCAAACAGATTATAACGACGAATTAATTTACTACCCACTGAATGAAGGGAATATTGCTTTCCTGAAAGTGAATGAAAAGGATATCTATTTATTCAACACAGGGCATGAACTTGATCGACAACAAATTTTAAACCAATTAGATCAATGGGATGATTATACAATTCGTGGAATTGTTATTACGAAAATCGATGAGCACAACTGTGGAAACTTAACATTTCTCACAAAAAAATATTCTGTGGACCAATTAATAATTCCCGAACGATCAAAAACTTGTACAGTGAATCAAAAAGATGTCCAAGTCATCGATTTATCGAAAGAAAAATCCGTCCATTTTAACGATGAATACCAAGTGAAGTATTATCCATCCAAACATGGAATAACAGGAAACCTGGAATTAAAGCGTGATAACTTTTCTGCCTATTGGTATGAAACTTCGTCGGTCAAGCAGTACAGCGACCGAACGACCGTCGTTTATGTTCCTTCATATATTTATGAATCAGATTTAGATATAGGATTCTTGGATAAACTGGATCCACGCGTTGCAGTCATTCAGGAAAAAGCGAAGAAAAAACAAATGAGGTTACTGAATGACGTGTTTTCAAAGGAGTGGATTGAAGCGTTCTTTTTAACCAATCAACTATCTGTTCATATAGAACTAGGAAATAATCCTTATCGAATCTTCCTTGTCAGACGATAACCAATGAATTTGGGTGAAAACAATGAAAAAAATTGTTGATTACTGTTATAATGAACAGTGTGCTTAAATAGTCTAAAGAAAACGCAAGGTAGGTTCCACAGAAATGCAAATAAAGAAAAAATATATTGTCATCGGGATTATTACACTGATCGTTTTGTTCTTGGTTGCTCTTTTCAGTATTCTCATGGTTACATCTTATAACACAAAGAAAGATCATAAGGATCACATGGAACGTGTAGCGGAAATTGCTCTTGAGCACGGTCCAATTGAGTCCGTAGATGAATCGTTTGAATTCAATGGTGAATCATCTTATTTTGTCTATTTAGGTAAAAATAATGAAGATAAGGCTTACTATGTATTTGTACCAAAGACAGAAAAAGTTGAAGAAATGAAAACACTTGAGCAAGAGAACGGGTTGACAAAAGAAGAGATGCTGAACCAATGGTCGTCTCAATGCACGAACTGTGAACTCGTGTCCATCTCACCAGGAATTATCCAAGATCGTTTTATTTGGGAAGTGATCTACACAACGAGTGAGCAATATTACTTTCAGAACTTCCATTTTAGTGACGGAGAAATTTACGATTCAATCTCGTTTCAAAAAGAATAATGAAATCGAAATGAAGGAGTGGTGTTACATATGGAATTAGCCGATCGCGTTCAAGCATTGACCCCATCAACGACTTTAGCTATTACATCTAAAGCGAAGGCATTAAAAGAAGAAGGCCATGATGTGATTGGTCTTGGTGCTGGAGAACCTGATTTCAACACACCGGAAGACATTTTGAATGTAGCCAAAAAAGCGATGGATGAAGGAAAGACAACTTACACACCTGCTGGTGGTATTCCTGCATTAAAACAAGCGATCATTAAAAAATTGCAAGAAGATCAAGGGTTACAGTATACGGAAGAAGAAATTATCGTAACGACTGGTGCCAAGCATGCCTTGTATAATCTGTTTCAAGTGTTGTTGAACCGTGGCGACGAGGTCGTTATTCCTGTTCCTTACTGGGTAAGTTATCCAGAACAAGTAAAATTAGCAGAGGGGCAGCCCGTCTATGTAAAAGCTTCAGAAGAAAATGACTTTAAAATAACACCAGAGCAGCTGGAAAATTCGATAACGGATTACACGAAGGCTGTTATTTTAAATTCGCCTTCAAACCCTACTGGTACTCTTTATACACAGGAAGAATTAAAGGCACTTGGAGAAGTTGCGCTTAAACATGATCTAATTATTGTTTCAGATGAAATCTATGAGAAGTTGATTTATGGATCTGACGAACATGTATCGATTGCACAGTTATCAGACGAATTAAAAGAAAATACGGTTGTCATTAATGGGGTTAGTAAATCACATGCCATGACAGGTTGGCGTATTGGATATGCCGCTGGAAATCAACAAATTATTCAAGCGATGAGTAACTTGTCATCTCATTCGACATCCAACCCGACAACCATTTCGCAGTTTGCTGCCATTGGTGCATACTCCATGGATCAGCATAAATTGAACGAAATGAAAAAAGCATTTGAAGAACGACTGAACAAATTATATGAATGGATGACAGATATTCCTGGTATTTCTTGTGTAAAGCCTAAAGGAGCATTTTATTTGTTCCCGAACATATCTGAAGTTGTAGCAAATTCGCCTTTTGATTCAACAGATGAATGGGTGAAACAATTACTAGAGGAAGAAAAAGTAGCCGTCGTTCCTGGTTCTGGCTTTGGTTCGCCAGAAAACATACGTCTATCATACGCGACGTCACTTGAGAATTTAGAAGAAGCATCCAAACGAATTGCTCGCTTTGTGAAGAAGCATTCGTCGAATTAAGGAGGAAGTAATAAATGAAAACAACAATCGCAGAAGTCGGCAAACATGTAAATGAATCGGTAACGATTGGTGTCTGGCTTCATAATAAACGTTCTAGTGGAAAAATTGCATTTTTACAATTGCGTGATGGGACAGGCTTTATCCAAGGTGTTATTGTAAAGTCTGTTGTAGGAGAAGAATTATTCGAACAAGCGAAGCATTTGAATCAAGAAACTTCTCTCTATGTAACAGGTGAAATTGTAGAAGATAAAAGAAGCCCTTTAGGCTATGAATTACAAGTAACAGGCTTTGAGATCATTCAAGAAGCTCATGATTACCCAATCACACCAAAAGAACACGGCCCAGAATTTTTAATGGATCATCGCCATCTATGGTTACGTTCAAAAAAACAACATGCCATTATGAAAGTGAGAAATGAGATTATTCGTGCAACTTACGAATTTTTCAATGATGAAGGTTTTGTTAAAATCGATCCACCAATTTTAACCGGAGCTTCAGCGGAAGGAACAACGGAATTATTCCACACGAAATACTTTGATGAAGATGCCTATTTATCTCAAAGTGGCCAGCTTTATTTAGAAGCTGCTGCGATGGCGCTAGGTAAAGTTTTTTCATTCGGTCCGACTTTCCGTGCAGAAAAATCAAAAACACGACGCCATTTAATTGAATTCTGGATGATCGAACCAGAAATGGCTTTCATGGATCATGACGATAGTTTAGTCATTCAAGAAAATTACGTACAGCATCTAGTTCAATCTGTTTTGAAAAACTGTGATATGGAATTGGATGTATTGGAACGAGATAAAGAACAATTAGAGAAAATCAAAGCACCATTCCCACGGATTACGTATGATGATGCTATTGAATTTTTGAAAAAAGAAGGTTTTGAAGATATTGATTGGGGCGATGATTTTGGTGCGCCACATGAGACGGCGATTGCGAAAGCACATGATCAACCCGTATTCATCACGCACTTCCCGACGGAAATTAAAGCATTTTATATGCAACCCGATCCAAACAACGAGAAAGTCGCTCTTTGCGCTGATTTGATCGCTCCTGAAGGCTATGGTGAAATTATCGGTGGTTCCGAAAGAATATACGACTATGAATTAATGAAAAAACGCTACGAAGAACATGGGCTAGAAGGTCCTGCATATGAGTGGTATTTACAGTTACGCGAATACGGAAGTGTACCACATTCCGGGTTCGGACTCGGGTTGGAACGTACAGTTGCATGGATTTCCGGAACAGAACATATCCGTGAAACGATTCCATTCCCACGCTTATTAAATCGATTGTATCCTTAAGAAGACAGATGGCTCAATTTATATTGAGTCATCTTTTTAAGAGATTAAGTGACTTACCTTCTCAACGATTATCATGAAAGTTTTAGAATTTCTATACAAACAGCGGTTATACACTTCAGGAATATGAACGGCCTAGAAAGAGGGATCGTTTTGGATATACCATTTTCTTATCAAAAAATGATGATGCATCAGATCAGTGTTCCAACGGAGTTAATTCGTTCTTATCGAAAACTTGACCTCGTTGAACAAGATGTCATTGTTATTTTGCAACTGATCACTTTACAGCAACAAGGAGATTTATTGCCTTCATTTGAATTTATCTCTGAAAATATGCAACTATCTCCACATGAAGTAGCAAATATTTTAAAGAAACTTAAAAATAACGGTTATTTACGAATTGAACAAATAGAGGATGAACAGCGCATGGTGCATGAATGGTATTCTCTTGAACCGTTAATTAATAAATTATACGAAGGCTCTACCTCGACAAAAGAAGAAGAGAAGAAGGAAGAAGGAAAGCTTTTCGGATTATTTGAGCAGGAATTCGGTCGTGCGTTGTCACCTATAGAGATTGAAACCGTAAGCCACTGGCTTGATCAAGATCAATTTAAACCAGCTTTAATTAAAGCAGCTCTTCGTGAAGCTGTTTTAATGGGGAAAATGAATTTCCGCTATATTGATCGGATTTTGGCAGAGTGGAAGAAGAGAGGTATACGGAGTTCAGCGGATATGAACCAAACGAAAGAGCCGATACAAGAAAAACCAAAAGAGAAACGGGATACATCGGTTTATTATAATTGGTTGGAAGAGTAGGGGGGGAAACCTTGCTGACGAAGAAACAAATAAGAGTTGTTCTAGATACTTTCGAAGATATGTTTCCAGATGCTGAGTGTGAATTGACTCATTCAAACGAATTTGAACTATTGATTGCCGTCGTTTTATCAGCCCAAGCAACAGATGCGCTCATTAACAAAGTAACTCCCGATCTTTTTAAGAAATATCAATCACCAGAAGACTATTTAAATGTTCCATTAGAAGAATTGGAAAATGATATCCGACGGATCGGACTCTTTAGAAGTAAAGCAAAAAACATTCGCAAACTTTCCGAAGATTTGATTGCAAACTATGATGGGAAAGTACCGAATGATTATGATCAATTAATTGGTTTGGCTGGTGTAGGAAGAAAAACAGCCAATGTTGTGATGTCTGTCGCTTTTGGTATGCCAGCAATAGCTGTTGATACACATGTTGAGCGTGTTTCAAAGCGACTGGGAATCTGTCGTTGGAAGGATTCAGTACTTGAAGTAGAAAAAACATTAATGCGAAAAATCCCAAAGGAAGAATGGAGCGATACGCATCACCGAATGATTTTCTTCGGTCGTTATCATTGTAGAGCAAAGTCACCAAACTGTCCAGAATGTCCTTTACTGGAACTCTGCAGGGAAGGCCAAAAGCGGATGAAGAAAAAGGAAGTCATTTCGAAAACGTAACTGAACAAAACAATCGCCAGCTTCTATTGAGAAGCTGGCTTTCATATGTTGAAGATCTTTAGATTAATGCTGAAGAATGATTGATTAGTGTTGAAGAATTGAAAGTTAATGTTGAAGCCCAGCTAATTAACGTTGAACAAATAAAAATAAATGTTGAAGCGTAGCCAATTAATGTTGAAGATAAGCATATTAACCGTGAAGACATACACTCAGGGAGTAGCACGAAAATAAAACATCACAAAAAAGACATTGAGAACTGAATCTCAATGTCTTTTTGTTTTTATTTATGCAGCGTCTTCTTGATTTTCAGAAGACTGGTTTCCTGAAGAGTCATTCGTTGTGTTATCAGTTTCTTCACTATCAGGCTCAGTCTCCGTGTTATCATTTCCATTTTGTTCTTCGGTTTGATCTTGTTCTTGGTCACCTTCTTGACTATCATTGTCGTCGCCAGAATTAGTGTTGCCACCATTAGTGTTTTCATCGTTATTACTGTCATCGTTACCATTTCCACTATTACCGTCGTTACCATTTTCGTTATTACCATTGTTTTCTTGATTTTCTTCTTCATTTTCTTCTTCCGATTCTTCCTCGTCTTGCTCTGGTTCTTCTTCCTCTTCTTCAGGAATTTCTACTGAGGCAGTGACAGGATCACTTTGGTTTTCACTATTATTGGCATCAATCGCAACGAGTTCAAACGCATAAGTAGATCCTGGTTCAATTTCATCGAATGTGAATTCTGTCTCAGGTGTCGTTGTGACAGATTGCATGTCACTACCATCTACAGAGACACTTAGTTCAAATTCAACATCGATATCTCGATCAGAATCACCAAGTAATGGATGCTCCCAGAACAAGTTAATGAGCTGATCTTCTTCCTCATAGATTGCATCAAAGTTGGAAACAGGATCCATTTCAACATAGGTATCAGATGTTTCAGTAGGTTCATGACCTTTTACAAATAACTCTGTAACGATCTGACTAGATGGTGTATAATCACTAGCTAATTTTGCTGGACGAGAACCTTTTTCGACCGCAACTTCTATGACAGAGCTTGGTCGTGCGAAATCAGCTGTTTCTATACCTTCAGACATATGGTTCATCAGTTGACTGAATAATCGTTGAGATATTGATTTATCCGGAATTGATTTTTGTTCCTCAGCGTAACCACTCCAAACGGATATCGTGAAATTGGTTGAATAACCGACCAACCACGAATCCTTGTCGTCATTAGTCGTACCTGTTTTCGCAGCAACAGGAACGCTCACATTGGTATATCTTGAACCAGTACCAATTCTAGGTACATCTTTCAATACATCCGTAATCATATAAGCGGTGTAATCAGACATAGCTACACGAGACTCTGGGTTGATTTCAATTTCTTCTCCATCGCTCATAACGACTTTTTTGACTGAGTGAGGTTCATTGTAAATTCCCTCATTTCCAAAGGCTGTAAAAGCTCCGGCCATTTCAAGTGGATTCGTTTCCAATTTGCCACCACCGATTGAATCAGCAGGAACGAGGTGTTCTGGCATTTTCATACCTAAGCCTTCAGCAAACTCATATGCTTTCTCAGCACCAACTTCATCAAACGCTTTGTAGGCTGTCGTGTTATAGGATTGGTACAATGCCTCGCGCATTGTCATCCAGCCATGATAACCTCTCCCTGCGTTTCGAATTGGTTCATCTTTACCAGGAAAAGATATTGGCTCATCATTCATTTGATGATACGTAGACCATTTTAAATGTTCAATGGCAGGTCCAAAATCCAATACAGGTTTAATGGCTGAACCTGGTGGACGGTTTGAACTTAATGCATAGTTAAAACCAGCACCAATACCGTCTTTTTTGTTCCGACCGCCACCAATTGCTAAAATTTCACCTGTCTTTGTATCAATTGCGGCAATCCCTGCTTCCATTTCGTCATCCGGGAAGCTTACAGGTGAATCGTCACTTAACAGATATTCAACATGTTCTTGGGCAGATCGATCAAGTGTCGTATGAATCGTTAATCCAGAAGAGAAGATGTCAACATCGTCGCCTAATTCATCTTCCGTTTCACGAATGACTTGTTCGATGAATGAATCATAAGGTATTTCTGTTTCATAACCATCTTGAATCATATCGGCTACAGCTACTTGTTTAGCTTCTTCAGCCTGCTCTTCGGTAATTTTATCGTGGTGAACCATTAAGTCCAATACCGTATTCCGACGCTCTTCAGCTAAATCCGGGTTCTTGATCGGATCATAAGCGGAAGGTCGCTGTGGAATCCCTGCCAGTAATGCCGCTTCGGCAATCGTCAATTCTTCCAAGTCTTTCTTTCCAAAGTAAACCTCTGAAGCTTTGGCAACACCGTAAAGCCCGTTACCATAATAAATTTTATTTAAGTACATCATCAAGATTTGTTGCTTTGAGTATTCTTGTTCTAATTGAATGGCCAAGTATTGTTCTTGGACCTTACGCTTAATTTTCTTATCTTTCGTTAAAAATGCATTTTTGACGACTTGTTGAGTAATTGTACTTCCGCCTTGTGATCCAAAGCCGTCTGTAATGTTCGCAACGACTGCAGCTGCTGTACGCCTGAAATCAATGCCGTTGTGATCCCAAAATCGTACATCCTCCGTAGCCAATACGGCGTCTTCCATTAATGGAGACAGTTCTTCATAAGTAATCTTACGTCTTTTTTCTGAACCTAGTTCGCCTACAAAATCACCGTTTCTATCTAAGATTATTGTAGAAAGTGGATCTTCAAGCTGTTCAGCATCTAAGCTTGGTGCATCGCTAATAAATGATATCGCAACAGCTACAGCAATCACTGTACCTAATAAACCGACAATCAATAAGCTGATAAATAATTTTTTCCAACTAAACTTTTTCTTCTTTTTATTTTGTTGTTTCTTAGCCTTTCGACTTTTTGTTTCTTGACTCATAATTAATCTCCTCCGTTAATGTATACCTTCTCGATGACTTTGATGTAATCAACTTTTGCTTGTAATCTAAAAGGAATTTCAAAGCCTTTTTCTTTAATAAAAGTGTAGGGTAGGGATTTTCGTTTTCCATCAAACTCCGTATCCCATGCTCGTATAAATGGACGTATCGGTAACAAATAAGTTTCATTTAAAGGTTTGAATCGAATAATGAAAAAGCAAATACCTCCATGTTGATCGACATTTCGCATATGTTCTACCTGGTGGTCATGAATATTGGAAAATGGCAAAGATGTCTTATTATTCGTTTCTTTTGCTTCAAAGTCAATATATCTGCCTTTATACAAGCCATTGAAGTCTGTAGTCGAGGGTCTTCGATAATAAGCTTCCTTAATGACCGCTGCACTACGTTTCGGATAATCGACTTGTACGACTTGAACAGGTGTCGGTTTTTTATGAATGACAGCAATATTTGTATCTAAATAAAACTTATTCGTTTCCACAATTTCATTTTCGAGGGTCATTCCGCGATTACCGTATGTATTCAGTATGTTTTTTGATTGATTGATCGTCGCTTTTGGTGTGGCTTTTTTTCCATTCGGATAATTCATGGATACCTTCCTTTCATGGAACCCTGACATTATTGTATCAGAAGTGTAGTCATTGCCGTTTTACAATATCGTTAAATCGTACACTGACAAACGTGTGTTTCCTATCTATTTTACCAAACAATAGAGTAGGTTCCTATTGTGAATCAATAAAATGAAGCAGAATGAACGTTTTTGAATCGACTCATTTGTACATACTGTATAAAAACAGCGCGCAAAGGAAGAGGTACATGATACAGCTATGGATTCACTATATTAAGGACCAAACAGAAAAACATAATATCGATAATGTATCTAGAACGAAAGCATATTTAGAGTTCTATGAACGTTACCCAGATATACAGTGGGCATTTTTAGCAAGTTTTGTTTCTCGGAATGCAGGATGGAATATGACAGATTTATCGACTGAGACATACCAAAATTTATTATCAAAACAAGAACTGAAATCTCTCTATTTGACGTATGAAAGTACCAATTGGTATATATTCCAAGATGCGTATCCTCAATTACTCATCTACCATTTATCTGTAGAACAAAATAGGCCGATGTTTTTTCTACTGAAATACTTCCATGTTTCTTCATTCATGGAAGAGATGTGGTATGAATTTTTTAAGAATAAAGACCTTAATCAACTAATGTATGCCCAAATCATCAATGAACAAAACTTAATCCAGCATCCAATCATTGAAAACGAACCTTATCGAAAAAAGGTATTCCGCCGGATTCCTTATCATCTCCAGTCAATCTTTAACTTGAATGCTGTGTTATTACCCACGTTAAACGGCGAACTATACGGCGACTTTGTTCCACGTTTCAAACAAGTAACAAAGCGCATTCAATTTGGAAAAAAAATTGCCTCTATTTTGTTTGAGCAAGATCACTACCCATTATTTAAGGCGTTCTCGGATCAAGTGGAAGTGACCGGAAGCCGAATGGAATATGAACAGTTTTTATTTGAGAAACGAATTGAAACACCTACACTTGATCAAACATTTTCAGACACAAAACATTATTTGTTTGAAAGACGAACAGATTGGTTTGATCGAAAGAGAGTCAAAAAACGTTGGTTCAAGGATATTAAAATAAAAGAAATCAAACCGATCGGGGAGCAATTTTATGCGAAACGAGGCGGATTGGCAAATTTGACGAATACAATCGAAAAGGTGAAAAATCCATTTGCCGAGAAGAGGTGATTCAACAGATTCTTTGTCGGTATCCTTCTAGTTTTGTCAGGCTTGAAGGAGATTCTTTATAAGTTGTGTAAACGTATAGCTAAGCGAAAACAAAGGAGGACGATACTGATGAAGAAGCCGATTATAAGAGAAGATCACGTTCGAAAGGAATTACTGTTGAAATCACTAGGACGTTTGGAGAAAGAATTGACCATTTTAGAAGATCGTTTCTTTTCAAAAGCGCATGTAAAAAAATAAATGAATGATTGGCGCAATAGGTTATTTCATGATACATTATCATCACTGGTAGGTGAGATCATGGAAGAATTTATCGCGTTTACTAAAGATTTAAAAGAAAACTTACTCGAGGACTTATTTTACAAATATACAGAAGGCAGAAAGTTTAATCGAAAAGATTATGACGATTTTGCTATTGTTAAAAAAGAAAGTTATCCGCTTTTCGATCAAATAGAAAAATGGGAGACAGAGGCCCAGGCTATCGTTCATAAACTCCCGATTTTTCCCAATCAAATAACAAACACGAAAGATAACCTCGAAATCATGATCTTACATAGTTATTTTCACGACGTCAGAAGAAAGAGGTTTATGGAGCTATATCACTCGGTTTTATATAACTTCGATTTGGTTTTAGACCAATTTGACGCACAGTAATTATGAAGATCAATAGTAAACTGAGATAGGGTAGGGGGAAGGAAAATGGATCGAGATCGATTAATGAACCTGGCAAAAGAAATGCTGGACAAAGCGTATGTTCCTTATTCTGAATTCCCAGTAGGAGCTGCTTTGGTAACGAAAAGCGGGAAAGTTTACCAAGGATGTAATATTGAAAATGCCGCTTATCCAGTTAGCTGTTGTGCAGAACGTGTCGCTATTTTCAAAGCTGTTTCAGAAGGGGAAAAAGACTTTGACCAACTTGCGGTCATTGCTAATACGGACCGGCCAGTTGCACCGTGTGGCTCTTGTAGGCAAGTGATGGCCGAATTCTTTTCAGCTGATACACCGATCTATATGGGGAATCGAACGGGCGAAATTGAAGAAACGACTATCGGCAATTTGTTACCTTATTCATTCACTACAGCAGACCTGCGTTCAGGTCAAGAAAAAAATTAGATGGAATTATGTCAGAAGAGCTAGAGAAATCTAGCTCTTTTTTTGATATACTGATATTATGACGATGAATGCAATTACCATTACAGGTTATAAACCATATGAATTGAATATCCGAGATGACAAAGATGAGAAAATCCTTGTTATTAAAGAAGCCATTAAACGATCTCTCTTGCGCTATCTGGAGAACGGCGTAGAATGGGTATTGCTTTCTGGGCAACCAGGTGTGGAAACATGGGCATTTGATCTCATTCAAGAACTAAAAGAAGCATACACCATCTATACAGCCATCGTTCCACCATTTATGGAACAAGAAAAAGTATGGAAAGAGCCCGTTCAGGATAAATATTACCAAATGATTCAACAAGCTGATTTTTATCAACCTTTAATGAACAAACCTTACGAACATCCGCGGCAGTATGTCACCAAGGATAAATGGTTTATTGAAAAAACAGACGCTTGTATACTCGTTTATGAAGAAGAACATGGAGGCTCACCGAAATATTTCGAAGAATTGGCAAGAACGTACCAAGAAAGTCATATGTATGAAATGGATGTTATTTCATCTTTTACATTAGAGGATATTGCTAGAGAGATGAATGAGTTATAGATCGTGGAGGTGAATGGAAGTGAAAGGAATTAATTTAACGTCACAGGAAATACTGGATAAAGAGTTCAAAACAACGATGCGAGGTTATAACCAAGATGAAGTGGACGAGTTTTTAGATGTTGTCATTCAGGATTATGAACAGTTTCAAAAAGAAATCACGCGTCTGAAAGAAGAAGTAAGCAGATTAACACAAGCGAGCTCAACAAACACATCGACTGGTTCAACGCCACGTTCTCAAGTGAATGCGGATGTGTTACAACGTTTGTCGAACCTTGAAAAAGCTGTATTTGGAAAAAAATACTAAAACGATTATGATTAAAATCCAGCAAATTACTTATACTGGCCCTTCTTCCTATGTTATAATAGATGAACTAAACCAAATATGATAAATGCTCAAGTAACCGCTCGCACATGTTTGCGAGAGGAAAGTCCATGCTCACACAAGCTGAGATGCTTGTAGTGTTCGTGCTTGACGAAACAATAAGTCAAGGCAGCGAAGAATCGCTGACGGCAGGGTTTCGACCTACGTCCTTAATGGATATGGTCCATGACCCTTTAAAGTGCCACAGAGACGAGCTTGATTGGAAACAATCAAGGTGGAACGCGGTAAACCCCTCGAGTGAGAAACCCAAAATAAGGTAGGGGCGCTCTATTGCAGGGAATTCAACCTAGCATAGAGGCAGGCTTGCTAGACAAGTCTGCAGATAGATGGTTACACCGGAGTACGAGGCTGACCACCGTTTGCAGTACAAAGGAACAGAACATGGCTTATGTAGCATTTATCGGTCATTTTTTTATACATATAGAGGGAGCCCTAGAAGGGAATGAATACTTTTGAAAGACAACGTAACATTGATTGCTACAGCAGCAATGGGGCTCGAAGGTCTTGTCAAAGAAGAAATTAAACAACTAGGTTATGAAAACATTCAAACGGAAAATGGTCGTGTCATATTTGAATCCGATTTAGCAGGGATCGCCCGAACGAATATTTGGTTGCGAACCGCTGATCGAATTAAAATTATGATAGGGCAATTTTCCGCTTTTTCGTTTGAAGAACTATTTGACCAGACATTTGAGCTTCCATGGCACGAATGGATTGAAGAAGAAGGTTTTATTCATGTCGTAGGTAAATCACATAAATCGAAACTCTATTCGGTACCGGATAGTCAACGTATTGTCAAAAAAGCAATTGTGAAAAAAATTCAAGAGCGAAAGAAAATTTATACTGCGTTGCCAGAAACGGGACCTCGGTACAAAGTTGAAGTTTCCATATTAAAAGACCAAGTCACTTTATCACTGGATGCTTCCGGAGCAGGATTGCATAAAAGAGGCTACCGGATTGACCAAGTGGAAGCACCCCTGAAAGAAACATTGGCAGCTGCTTTAATTCAGTTGACTAATTGGCGACCGGACCGGACATTTGTCGATCCATTCGCCGGTTCTGGAACGATTCCAATTGAAGCCGCTTTAATCGGTCAAAATATCGCCCCTGGATTCAATCGTAGCTTCGCGGCTGAAGAGTGGAATACACTTCCACAGGATATTTGGGATCGGGCGCTGGAAGAAGCTGAGGACTTAGCCAATTATGATCAACCTCTTGATATTCACGGCAGTGATTTAGATCCAAAAGCGATTCAAATTTCAAAACAGAACGCTTTAGAAGCCGGACTTGGAGATCTCATCCAGTTTAAACAAATGCGTGTCGAGGATTTCAAACCTAGGACTGAAGGTGGCTACTTGATTGGAAATCCGCCTTATGGGGATCGGATTGGTGAAAAGAAAGATGTCGAGAAAATGTATCAATCCTTAGGAAGTATTATGAAAGACTATCCGACATGGAGTGTATATATACTAACCTCGAACGAAAATTTTGAACAACTTTATGGCAAAAAAGCCACAAAGAAAAGAAAGTTATTCAATGGATTTATTCGAACGGACTATTATCAATATTTCGGAAGAAAACCAAAGTAGGAAGCAGGTGCTCCAGCAATGAAATTAACAAAAAGTGAACAGCTATTTCTAGAAGAATATAAAACGATTTCACACTACAGAGAAGCAAGTAGTTTAATTGCTTGGGATCTTCGGACAAAAGCACCGAGAAAAGGCATCAAACAACGTTCCGAAACATTATCTTATTTATCTGAGAGACTCCATCAATTACAGACATCTGACCGGATGAAAGAATTCATTGATGAGCTACAATCATCAGAAAATCCATATATTCGTCGCTCGATTGAATTAGTGCAACGTGAATACGAGTTTCATCATAAAATTCCAGTTGAAGAGTTCAAAGCGTTTGTTCAGTTAACTTCTGAATCCGAATCGGTTTGGCAGGAAGCAAAGGACAAAAATGATTATTCCATGTTTCAACCTTATTTAGAAAAGATCGTCGATTATAATATTCGGTTTGCGAATTACTGGGGATACGAAGGACATATTTACAATGCGCATTTAAAGCATTATGAGCCGGGCATGACTGTCGATACGTTAGACGGTGTATTTCCTAAGTTGCAAAAAGATTTATCTCGTATGATCGAACAGGTAAAAGCATCACCGATCAAACCAAAAATCGATCAAATTACCGTTCAATTTCCAAAAGAGAAGCAAGAGGCATTTGCCTTATATGTGCTAGATCAAATGGGATACGATTTTGAAGCAGGTAGGCTAGATGAAACCGTTCATCCTTTTGCAATTGAAATCAATCCACAAGACGTTCGAGTTACCACGAATTATGATGAAAAAGATTTCCGAACAGCAGTTTTCGGAACGATTCATGAAGGTGGACACGCCTTGTATGAACAAGGATTCGATCCTAAGCTCTATGGGTTACCGGTTTGTTCTGCCACTTCAATGGGAATACATGAATCACAATCATTATTTTGGGAAAACTTCATTGGTAGAAGCAAAACATTTTGGGATACGAATTATCCTACATTCTTAAACTATGCACCTGAATCGTTTAAAGATCTTGCAACAGAGGATTTTTACCGAGCGATCAATGAAGTGAAACCGTCGTTTATTCGAATTGAAGCTGACGAAATGACCTATGCACTGCATATCATGCTACGCTATGAAATTGAAAAAGGCTTATTGAACGGCGATTTAAAGGTAAAAGATTTACCTGAAATTTGGAATGACAAAATGGAAACATACTTAGGCATCCAGCCACCATCAGACCGTCAAGGCGTGTTACAGGATATTCATTGGGCTGGCGGAGACTTTGGTTATTTTCCTTCTTATGCACTGGGCTATATGTATGGCGCTCAGTTTAAACATACACTTGAAAAAGAAATCAATATCGAACAAGCAATTGAACAAAACGAACTAGGAAAGATTAAAGAATGGTTAAATCAGCACATTCACCAACATGGCAGCATGAAAGAACCTCTCGATTTATTGCACGATGTAACAGGTGAAGGGTTAAACCATCAATATCTTGTCGAATACCTGACGAGTAAGTATTCGGATATTTATGGAATTTCTCTTTCTTAAATTAGACCTGAATTTGAAGGAGGAACATCTATATGGCGATGATTCATTCGGTTGGTACAGCTGTTCCTGAACAGCAATTAACACAAGAAGACGCAAAAAAATTCATCAGTTCTTTTGTGTCTGATCGTCGATTACAACGCTTTTTGAGTGTGTTTGACCAAGCGGATATCAGCAAACGCCATTTTGTTGTTCATCCTTCTTTTTTTCAGAAACAAAGATCGTTTCAAGAACGGAACAAGTTATATGAAGAACATGGCGTTCAACTGGCTTGTGAGGCTGTTAAAAAATGCCTCAACAATCAACATGAAGTGCAGGTACCGGATATTGATGCCATCATCACCGTCAATAGCACCGGGGTATTAACGCCAACCTTGGACGCCCAACTCATCAACCGGTTAGATTTGAACGACCGGATTATACGCATGCCTTTATTTGGCCTAGGTTGTGCAGGTGGCGCCAGTGGTCTGGCTCGTGCGTATGATTACTTGAAAGCGCATCCAACGAAATCTGTTTTACTCGTTGCTACCGAATTGGCGAGTGTCGCCTTTCATCCGGATGACCTAACACCTAAGGATATTGTCGGTACAGCCTTATTTTCAGATGGGGCAGGGGCTGTATTGCTGTTGGGAACGGACCATCCATCAAATGAAAATGGTCCGAGTTTTCAATTGACCGCATCCAGTTCACGAATTAAGAAAAATTCCATGGATCTTATGGGATGGGATGTAAAAGATGATGGGTTCCACGTCATCTTTTCTCGCGAAATACCTGAACTCGTCCATACTTTTTGGAAAAATCACTTGAATGATTTCCTTGCAAATAACAGCATAGATTTAAGTGAAATCAATCAGTTAATCGCTCATCCTGGCGGTAAAAAAATACTTAAAAATATAGAAGAATTACTCTATCCCCATCAAGATGCCCACCTGTCCTCAATCGTTTTACGGCAATTCGGGAACATGTCATCAGCGACCGTACTTTTTGTCTTAGAGGCATTTTTGAATGAAGAAACGTCTAAAAAAGAAGGAAAACACTTAGTGACTGCTTTAGGGCCAGGATTTTCATCAGAGATGCTATTAATGGAGCGTAGCGAATGATTTATCTTGGCATCTGGTTTTATCTTATCTTACAACGGCTTTATGAATTACGTCTGGCCAAATCGAATGAAAAATATCAGAAAGCCCGAGGAGCAATCGAAATCCAAGATCCTTATTATCATTGGATTGTTTGGGTGCACACAATATTTTTCTTGGCGTTGTTGATTGAAGCCTATTTTAACCATCAACTACAAGCTACTTTATCTGCCATATGGTTGATTAGCTTTGTCGTGCTACAACTCTTGCGTTTTTGGTTGCTCCACACTATGGGGCGATTTTGGAACACGAAAATCATTGTGCTACCAGGCGCAAGGTTAGTGAATAGAGGACTTTTTCGTTTTGTAAGACATCCAAATTATTGGATTGTGTTCCTAGAATTCATCGTAATTTCTTTATTGTTTCATGCCTATTGGTCAGCAATTATATTCCCCATTTTACACATCGTGCTAATGTCCAAACGAATTCCGATGGAAAATAGAGCTTTAGAAAAATATAACGAGGGAAGGGGAGAGGTTTAATGTTTATTTCAGTAGATGAGGCTTATCAAAAATGGAAAGATTCGAACGTACAGTTTGTGGATTGCCGCTTCGATTTACAAGACACATCGAAAGGGGAAATGGATTATCGTTCCGCCCATATACCTGGTGCCGTCTATTTCAACTTAGACAGTGATCTCAGTGACCCTGTGCATGAACATCGAATTGGTGGTAGGCATCCGCTTCCAGATTGGCAAGCATTTGCTCAAAAACTAGGCGATCGAGGAATTGACCGGAATACAGAAGTCATTGTTTATGATGATCATCATGCGTTCGCTTCTAGAATGTATTGGATGCTCATGGCAATTGGGCATTCAAATATTGCTATATTAAATGGTGGTTTTCCAGCATGGAAGCATCGTGATTTCCCTACAGAAAAAGGTTCAGTTGAAAAAACACCTATTCAGTACGGAGAATTTCAAGTGAACGAAAAGCTAATGGCCAATCAAGAAGAAGTGAAACAAAAGGTAACAAACGAAGATGTGATCTTAATTGATTCACGAAACGCGGAAAGATACAAAGGAAAAGTTGAACCAATCGACCACAAAGCAGGGCATATACCAGGTGCTGTGAATTATGATTGGTCACAACTTTTTGAAGATGGACAGTTGAAAAGCCAGCCAGAAATTAATAAACATTTTCAAGAAATCGACCGGAATAAGGAAGTGATTGTTTATTGTGGCTCTGGTGTAACGGCAACACCGAATGTCTTAGCCTTATTGCAAGCAGGCTACGAGAATGTGAAGCTATACCCGGGAAGTTTCAGTGACTGGATTTCGAATGACCAGAATCCCGTAGAAACCAAAAAATAGGTGAAGTGAATGTAAAAAAAAGGATGTCTACGTGTCCATAAGACTTGTAGCATCCTTTTTTTATGGTTCTGTTAAGTATTAACGTTGATTACTTTAACAGGGGAATTCAATTATGATTTATGGATTTTCTTGGCCATATACATAAACGGTGTGTCCAGTGCTGATACGAGAAATTTGATGACATAAGTTGAAAGGAAAATGGAAAGCCACACACTCATATCCGTCGTTAGGAAATGCCAAAATGCTATAACTGAGAAGATCGTCGTATCAATCAACTGACTGATCATAGTACTTAAGTTATTACGTATCCATAAAAATTTCGTTCCGGCAAATTTGCTCTTTAATTTCGCAAATATAACGACATCAATGTTCTGACTGATGATATATGCCAGCAAACTACCAACCGCCACTTGCGGAACAAGACTGAAAATATCCGAAAGTGCTTCATGGGCAACATCTGATTCATGCGGTTGAAATAGCAAGGCAAATTGCATGACAATAGTCATCGTAATCAACGTGTAAAAGCCTAACCACACTGCTTTTCGTGCTTCTTCTTTACCGTATTTTTCGTTGATGATGTCTGTTGCGAGAAAAATCGTTCCATAAACGATATTCCCTAACGTCGCCGTCACCCCAAATAATTCTACTGTTTTCAACACCTGCATATTTGCGAGTACGGTGGACATCCCAATCCAAACAATCAAACCATTTTTCCCAAAAATACGATAGATAAAAATGACCAATAAGAAATTGATCAATGCAAAAATTAACCATAATACTTCGTTTGACATTCAAACCACTCCTTAGTTTTGATTACGCAGGATTTTGCGAACTGCGTTTAAAACAACTATAAGCATAATAAAGAATTAGAAAATAAACAATAGCTGATTGAAAATTTTATGTGTGTTTATCAAAAAGAAAACTGGCCAAACCTACGATAGGCTTGGCCAGGGTATATTTTTTGTTTATTATTTTTTGTTTACATTAGCTGCTTGTGGTCCGCGGTCGCCTTCCACAATTTCAAATTCAACTTCTTGACCTTCATCTAATGTTTTGAATCCTTCTTCTTGAATTGCAGAGTAGTGTACGAATACATCGTCTCCACCTTCAACTTGAATGAATCCATAGCCCTTTTCAGCATTAAACCATTTTACTACGCCGTTTTCCATTTAAATAAATCCTCCTAAAAACTTTCACCTGATGGTGTGTGATATTCACAATAACATGTAAAGTGACTAGTTCGTTTGCAAGATCAATGATTCACCATCTGAAATCCATCAATTACTTGCCAAAAAAGACCAAATCCTTCACATCTTTATTGCACTTTCAGTATACTGAATAGTCAGTTTAGCGTCAAGCAATAACATCTTAGCCAGTGAACCAGCAGAACAAAAAGAATTGAGCAAGAATAGTATACACAAAAAAGGATCATCCGATTCACCCAGAGAATCGATGATCCTTTTTAATGTTAACGGACGGATTTTGCACCGATATATCGTGACTTCCAGTAGTTATTATCTAAATGACTAATGGTCACACCCGTTGACGCACCCGCATGAATAAACTTGCCATTACCAAGATAAATACCGGCGTGAGAAGGACCTGAGCGGTAGGTTTCAAAAAACACTAAATCACCGATACTTGGTTGATCCACCGATTTTGTCGAATTCCAAATGGAACTCACTGTTCTTGGCAGCGAAATGCCATGCTGATTATATACATATTGTAAGAATCCACTACAATCGAATCCAGTAGGCGTTTCTCCACCCCAAACATAAGGTGTTCCAATATGAGATTGAGCTGTTTTCATAACCGATGCGTGGCTCGCTTTGCTTGTTGTTTTAGTCTTCGTAACGGATTGTTCTTTAGGTTTCGTTGACGCTGATTGCGATTGTGTTACTTGTGAACGGTTGGTCGGACTATTGGAAGACTGCACTTGCTGGACAGTCGGTTCAGGTGTCTTCAATGTGTCCAAAGCCAGGTCGAATCCTTCAATATCTCCATAGCTTTCCAATGCGTTTTTTGTTTTTACACCAGCAATCCCGTCAATCGCAAAATCGTAATAGCCAAAGTAGCTTAGCGCGCGTTGAACATTTTTGACCCGATTGGATTGTTCACCATATGTTAATTTTTCAGCATAACGACGAATCGATTCATGGTAATGTTGTTCCATTTCATCTTCCAAGGCAATAATGGTTTCATCGTTCACTGCACCGCTGACTTCTAGTGAGTGTTCTGATTGAAAACTCTTCACAGCGTGTTCAGTTAGGATATTGTAATTGGGTGTATACTCACCTTGATAATGTCTAAGTACCTTTAATTTTCGTTGTAGTTCAACAACCGCTTGTTCATGGTCTCCATACTTCAATTGTTTAAGCTCTGATATTTGTTCTTTTGTTTGAGCGTCAACGGGTACATGAAGGATGAGGGGTGAACTGATGGCCAAACTACCTGCAACGGTTCCCAACAACATTGGTCTTCCTCTTTTTTTGCGTAACATCTTTTCATCACCCTTTGCACTTTGATATTAAAACTTTTATGAGTGGGCATGATTAATTATTCGGATTAAGACTATTTGTTATATGATTGTCATAATCGCTGAAAATTAGGTACAATATGAATAAGAAACAGATAGGGAGGCATAAGTGGTGAATAAAAATGAACACGCTTATTTAGATTTATGCAAGCAAGTAATGGAAAATGGCTCTGACCGAGATGATCGAACGAAAACAGGAACAAGGTCGATCTTTGGTTATCAAATGCGATTTGATTTAAATGAAAACTTTCCATTATTGACAACAAAAAAAGTGCCTCTCCGATTAATCGTCAGTGAATTACTCTGGTTCATCAAAGGTGATACAAATATTCGTTATTTATTGGAGCACAACAACAATATTTGGAACGAGTGGGCTTTTAAATCTTGGGTGGAAAGTGAAGAATATGACGGGCCTGACATGACCGATTTTGGTATTCGATCACAAAAAGATCCTGAATTTAAAAAGCAATACGAAAAGCAATTAGCGATTTTTAAAGAAAATATTCTTACTGACGATGAGTTCGCCAATCGTTTTGGCGAACTGGGAAATGTATATGGAAAACAGTGGCGAGATTGGCGTGGACCAGCCGATGAAACGGTTGACCAGCTAAAACAAGTCATTGAACAAATTAAACAAAATCCTTCGTCAAGAAGGTTAATTGTTTCTGCATGGAACCCGGTAGATGTTCCATCAATGGCTTTACCACCCTGCCACACATTATTCCAATTCTATGTAGAAAACGGGAAACTTTCCTGTCAGCTTTACCAAAGAAGTGGTGATGTTTTCCTTGGTATTCCATTCAATATTGCAAGTTATGCTTTATTGACTCATCTTGTCGCCCATGAATGTCAACTTGAAGTCGGTGAGTTTATCCATACGATTGGGGACGCTCATATTTACCATAATCATTTTGAGCAAATAAACACGTTACTTTCCCGAACACCTAAAACGGGGCCAACATTAACACTGAATAAAGACAAACAACATATTTTCGATTTTAATGTGGAAGATATTCAGATCGAGAACTATCATCCGCACCCACCAATTAAAGCACCTGTTGCGGTTTAAGGAGTGATGACAGCATGTATTCGTTAATGGTTGCATTTGATGAAAATCAAGTCATCGGTCATCAGAACGGAATGCCTTGGCATCTACCGAATGACCTAAAATATTTTAAAAAAGTGACTACAGGTAAACCCATCGTAATGGGACGGAAAACGTTTGAATCCATTGGAAGGCCCTTGCCGAATAGAGAGAATATTATCATGACCAGAGATGAAAAATATGAGCAGGAAGGTTGTACCGTCATTCATTCATGGGACGAGCTAGATCGCTTTAAATCTTATGATGAAATCATCATCATCGGTGGTTCGCAACTATTTGAAAAAGCGATTGATTTTGTCGACCGAATGTATGTCACAAAAATTCATGAAACATTTGAAGGGGACACTTATTTTCCTGAAGTCAATTGGAGTCAATGGGAGGAAGTATCCAGTCAAAAAGGTATTGTGGATGAGAAAAATAAATATGAGCATGTATTTTATGTTTACGAACGAGATAAAACGTGAATATTTTACAACAAATGAACCTTATGTTTGCAATATTTCTCCAAATCGGTGAAAATAAGAAGGTAACAGATGAAGAAATGGCAGGTGTGAGCCGTGCATGTAGGAATTCCAGGATTAATATTAATTCTATTAATTTTACTTGTTTTATTCGGGCCAAAAAAACTGCCCGAATTAGGTAAAGCATTTGGACAAACGTTCAAAGAATTCAAAAATTCATCAAAAAGTGAAAAAGAAGATGAAAAGGAAAATAATCGTTAAGTTCATTGAAATAAACTAACTTATTATCGTGAGGTGCATTTTTATGTCACTTGGAGGAATTGGTATTCCTGGCTTGATTTTGATTCTAATTGTTGCATTGTTGGTATTCGGACCTTCTAAGCTTCCTGAAGTCGGAAAGGCCTTTGGTAGCACGTTGAAAGAATTTAAAAAAGCAACAAACGATTTAGTGAATGATGACTCCTCTTCAAAAGATCAAAAAGATACGAATCAAAAAGATCAATAAATACGTTGGGAACTGAAAGGTGTAAGGACTCCCTTACATCTTCTTTTATTCTTAATACTTGTTTTATTCGTTCAAAAGAGTAAGCTTTGTCGTTAGAAGGGTGAAAGATATGGCAAAAAACACACAAACAATTCCAGAAGATATGCATTGGACAGGTCACCTAGGTGAGTTAAGAAAAAGATTGTTCATTTCTCTAGGTGTATTTATTGTCTTTTTTGGACTTGGATTTTATTTCGCAAAAGATATCTACTTTTACGTTGAAGGCGATGTACCTTTCCAGCTGACAATTTTGAGCCCTTTTGAAATTATTTGGGTCTACATTATGATTGCCACGATGGCAGGATTGATCATTACCTTGCCATTTCTAGGATTACAATTGTGGCTATTCATCAGCCCAGGATTAACGAAAAAGGAACGGAAAGTGAGTTTGTTATACATTCCCGCAATGTTTTTGTTGTTTGTATTGGGTCTTGGTTTTGGCTTCTTTTTCATTAAAGACTTAATTTTACATTTTCTTTTGGATTTAAGTGAGGGTGTTGTACAAGAAATGTACACAGCCAGAAATTATTTTAAATTCATCATGCAAACAACCATTCCTTTTGCGTTCTTTTTCGAAGTTCCATTAATTGCAATGTTTCTAACGAGTTTAGGTATTTTGGATCCAAAGGTAATGAAGAAAACAAGAAAGTACGCTTATTTAATTCTTGTTATTCTAGGAGCGATGTTATCTCCTCCAGACTTCGTATTACAATTACTCGTTGCTGGACCGTTAATTTTGTTATATGAAATAGCAATCTTTATGTCTGGTATCGTTTACCGAAGAAGAATGAGACACTTGAAATCATTGTATACAGATACTGATGAATAATGTAGGTGAGTTTAATTGAGAAGTTTTTATCATTTTGCCATGAGCTATCGAGGTATTCGAGATCGACATAATAATAAAAAAAGGCTCGCTGACTGGATGTTTCAAGAACATGACTTTCCAAAACAAACAACCAGTTATGCCGAGCTGACAGATTACCTTGAATTCAATAGTCCTTTTCCGGAGGCATTATCCATATTCGATGAATTATGGACGGAATACTTAAATTACGAAAATGACTAACCGAAAGCTGTACTCAGAGTCATAGATTTGACTAGTTGAGTGCAGCTTTCCTTTGTCTATAGCACAAATTGAGAATGTTCATGACAAATATCTTGAAACTTAACCTGTCTATCGTCTAGGATAATAGTAAGGAACAGAGGAGAGGTGAAAGGATGTCCAATCACTTTGTGATGCAATGGAAGATCGTTACGGAAGGTCAGGAACGTCGAATCTCTGAGGAAAACGATTTATTTGAAATAATTTTTGATGGATACCATATATTTCCGATGGAAGAACCAATTGATATCCAGCGGTCACTTGATTCAGACCAAATTGGCACTGCAAAAGTTGCTAAATTATCATTTTCTAAAGGTCTTACCATTTGCCAATATCAATTAATTTCACTATATAGCGTCAATTAATGACATAATCCTTTCATAATCATGTCGAATGTCTACGTTTCCTGCGCTTTCCCAGGAAATAATAAGGGGAAATACTATGCAAATAATTACCGATTGGAACGAAGAATTAGCGAATGAATTTAAACAGCCTTATTTTCAACAATTAATACAGGCAGTGCAGCATGCATATGAGAAAGAAACCGTTTTTCCAGCTAAACAGGATTTATTCCGTGCATTCAATGAAACACCTTTTAACCAAACGAAAGTGGTCATTATCGGACAAGATCCTTATCACGGCGTTAATCAAGCAAACGGATTAAGTTTCTCTGTCGCAAAAGGACAGACGATTCCACCATCATTACGGAACATTTTTAAAGAATTAAGTGACGATATGCAAATAAGCGAACCAAAACATGGCGACTTAACCGGTTGGGCAAACCAAGGTGTTCTGTTACTGAATTCAGTTTTGACCGTGCGAGATGGTGAGGCATTCTCTCACCAAAATCTAGGCTGGGAGCAGTTTACAGATCATGTCATTGAGAAAATTAGTAAGCAAAAAGAAAATGTGGTGTTTATTCTTTGGGGAAAACATGCACTAAAAAAAGGGCAAACCATTAATCCATTCAAACATCTGGTCATCCACTCTGCACATCCAAGCCCTCTATCCGCATATAGGGGCTTCTTTGGCAGCAAACCGTTCTCGAAAACGAATCAGTACTTAATCGAGAAAGGTAAAAATCCAATTGATTGGAGAATATCGTAAAATCGCCCATACGTGATAGCTGTCCTATTCGTAGACTATAAGTAGTAGTCTATGAGGAGGTTTTCTTTATGTATCCTTTTAATTTTTATCAACAGCCGCCGGCACAGAAGCCACCATTTTTGCAACAGGTACTCAATTACTTACCTGCGAAGGCACAGGATGTACCACCATACGCCATGCCACCCAATGCAGGCTTAGCACCGTATTCACAAACGAGTAGTCTCGTAAATTCAATTAC
The DNA here is from genome assembly GCF_007559355.1 of Allobacillus sp. SKP2-8. Classification (NCBI taxonomy): domain Bacteria; kingdom Bacillati; phylum Bacillota; class Bacilli; order Caryophanales; family Bacillaceae; genus Allobacillus; species Allobacillus sp. SKP2-8. The sequence goes on from NZ_VMHF01000001.1 coordinate 214,035, forward strand.
GAAAGTCCATAAAGGTTTACAGGTTGTTCAGCAAGTTTTGCCCATTTGGAAACAATACGCACCACTAATAAAAAACGCACCGATGTTGATTGATATGGCTAAAATCATGTTAACTGAAGAGTCAGAGAATCAGGAAGAAGAGTCACTTACCGAAGACCAAGAGGATGAAGGCTCGATTCAAGCAGCTGATTCTGGTGATAAGCAGCTACAGAAACAACAAGATACAACCGATCATAAAAACGAAATTGATGGAATACCAGGACCTAAACTATATATTTAGCCATTCAGAAAGGAGCTTATTATGGAACAACAATTAAAAAAAGCAACATTCGCGGGAGGATGCTTCTGGTGTATGGTCGAACCATTTGACCGAAGACCAGGAATAGAGAAGATTGTTTCTGGCTATACAGGTGGATCTGTTGAAAATCCTACCTATCAAGAGGTATGTTCGGAAACGACAGGTCACCTGGAAGCAGTACAAATCACATACAATCCAAACATTTTTCCTTATGATGAGTTGTTGGAGATTTATTGGCAACAAATTGATCCAACTGATGCAGAGGGTCAGTTTGCCGACCGCGGGGAGTCCTATAAACCAGCTATTTTTTACCATGATGATGAACAAAAGCAATTAGCCGAACAATCGAAACAGAAAATGGAGGAGAGCAATAAATTCGACCAACCCATTGTTGTAGAAATTCGTCCGGCAGAAACGTTCTATGAAGCTGAAGAAGAACACCAAGATTATTACAAAAAAAATTCTTTTCATTACCAACTGTATAAAAAAGGATCAGGAAGAAAGCAATTTATTGAAAACACTTGGAAAGACCAAGATAAAGAGGACCTTCGCAATCGTCTGAATGAAATGCAATATATTGTCACACAAGAAAATGGCACTGAACCACCCTACCAAAACGAATATTGGGATCATGAAGAAGAAGGGATTTATGTAGACATCGTGAGTGGAGAACCACTATTCTCTTCAAATGAGAAGTATGATGCGAATTGCGGGTGGCCAAGCTTCACTAAACCAATTGCTCCATTGAACGAAGAACTCGATACATCATTCGGTATGCGGAGAGTGGAAGTTCGTAGTGGACATGCTGATTCACATCTTGGCCACGTATTCAATGACGGACCACAAGATCAAGGTGGCATGAGATATTGCATCAATTCTGCAGCACTGCGATTCATCCCAAAAGAGGACTTAGAAAAAGAAGGTTACGGGAAGTACAAGCAATTATTTGAGTAAAATCTAAGAATTAATCATACGTTTGATTAAAAGGTGGAGTAGTCGATGATTCATAAAACATGGAATGAAAATAAAACATTAAAAGAAATTAAGTGTGTCAATACGGATGCAGAAAAGTTCACCGTCACAGACTGTCTTACAGTCGGAAAGACTTATCAAGTGAAGAATGAAACGGAAGAATTTTATTTTGTGATTGATGATACCGGTAAAATGGGCGGATTCTACAAAAACTATTTTGAAGAATAAGTATTATAAAGTAGAGTCAATTTCATAATTGTTCTTTTTAAAATGATTAAAGAGAGTTACACCTTTACTATAGTCATTGAGAGGTGTACTCTCTTTTTTGTGTTTAAATATAATAATTGGCCAGGAAAATACCCAACATTTCTTCATAAAGAACATCAAACTGACTAATTGGGAGTGGGTTCACACCTTTACCTAATTCAATAGTGAAGCCTGGTCTTCGGAACTCTTGAATAAACCAATCTTTATAGCCTGCATGACTGTCGACATAACGGATCGGTGTATATGAACTGACTTGTTGATACTCCAATGCAATCTGTTCCGCTTCAGGTGGTTCAAGACCCTCATATCCCCAATAAATAACCTCACCTTGTGTATGAAGTGCTAGAACGCGGTCAAATTGCTCTTCAAATGCAAGATTATATAAAGCCAATGCTTCTGGTTCCGTCAACGGGCCAAACCCAGGGAAATTACGTGGTTGGGGTGTTTTGGGTTTTCTTTGTTGCTCAATCGTCCACCCTGCAGGATATTGATTATTCAAATCGACCCCTCTGATATTCGCCTTCCACGAGCGAAAATCTGTGCTACCGTTATTGATTTCAATTACCTGTTCACGAATTTCCTGATCGCTCGGTAATTGTCCATTCACTAAATCAACACTATCGGGATTGACTAAGGGAACAACTGAAAGCCGAACCTCTCTAAAAAATGAACTCATATCAATTCCACGAATGGGATCTTGATTAACCATTGAATATGCATAATTCTCTATAAAAGCCATAATAACATTCGTCGTAATCGACTCATTCGCATGGAATGAACCATTTATATGAACGAGCTTATCTCCTGTCCCGATATGCAGCTCATAAATTGGTTTTCCCAAGACGGATTCTCCAATTGTTCGAAGTTCCATAAAAGGATAGCGAGAGATAAGTAACATCAATTCATCTTCCACGCGTTCGGACGTATATGGCTTACGTACATTCGTGATTCGTTGTTCTGTTATTCGAGGTATTTCCAACGTTTGGCCGATTTCAAGCCTTGTCGGTTCAACTTGGTTAATCAGTAATAATTGCTCTATAGGTACATCGTAAGTCGTCCCTAATTGATAAAGCGTATCACCCGATTGAATCCGATGAGAAACCGTTTCATAACCAGGTATTTTTATAACTTGGCCTGGAATCAACTGATCGGGTTCCAAGAAACGATTGGATTTCAATAATAGATCCAATGAAATGCCGAACGTCCGAGAAAGATCGTAAAACGTCATTCCCGGTTGAACAATAATTTCCAAAGCTTATCCCTCCAAATGTCTGATCGAATGATGGTAGACTGTTTAGCTGTGAAGCGTATTAGCATGAGTTTTTGCCGTGAAAAGACAGGTTTATAAATAGCCAATGAACTGGTATAGAATATGCAACCGATGTAGGACTGTTGCAAGTTTGGCGAAAAGTACATATAATTTTCATGGGAGAGGGTTTATTTCTGCTTGGTGGTTGTTTAAAATAATGATAGGATAAAGATATACATGAATAAGGAGGAATTATTGTGGCATTTGTCATTACATCACCGTGTAAAGATGAAAAAGCGGGTGAATGCGTCGAAGTATGTCCTGTAGATTGTATTGAAGAAGGTAAGGACATGTTCTATATAGATCCTGATATTTGTATCGACTGTGGGGCTTGTGAAGCAGTTTGCCCAGTTGAAGCCATTTATCATGAGGATGAGGTTCCTGCGGAAGAAACTGAATACATCGAGTTAAACAGAAGGTTCTTCCAAGAATAGTAAGCCAATGAACCAAAGTAAGAGGCTGGATGTTTATTCAGCCTCTTTTTAGTGTATAAATTCTGCAAGAAATTTTCGACAAAACATATATAGGGGAATCCATATGATCTACACAGATAATTTTCGAAAATCAGAGCACTATTTTTCAATTGTCCGTTGGTTGATTTTTATCGGAGTGGTTTTTCTTGTTTATTTTTCAACTTATCTGGACTACCTAAAAACTCACGAAGATCTATTTTTATACTTTATTGGATTCGCCTTCATTTACACCGTAGTCATTCAAATCATTTTGTGGATTAAACCGTTATTTCATCAGTATTATCGTGTTTTTGCTCTTATATCAATTGGCATGGACCTGGTCGCCATTTTATGGTTAATTTTCATCACCGGTGGCGTCAACAGTCTGTTTGCTCCTTTTTTATTGCTCGTCATCATCCACGGACTCATTTATTGGCGTCTCGTTGGCTTCATAATCATATTTGCATTCATCTCCATAGGGTACACAGGTATATGGGTTTTTCAAGAACAATATACTGACGAATGGCATCTATGGGTGTATGGTTTTTATATGACTTTTCTCTTATTAGTGGGTATTTCGTTATTCATCGTTACAAAACAACGGAAACCTGAACCACTTGAAATCCGTTATTTTGATGACGCTGTTGTTAAAGATCCATTAACAGGTTTGTATAATCACAGATCTTTTCACAATACGACTGAAAAACTCGTGCAGAACGAACGGAAATTCGCTCTTGTGTTAATGGATATTGATGACTTTAATGAAATCAATCAGAAATATGGTTATATCATTGGCGACCATGTCCTTACAGCATTGGGTCATACACTTAGGAATTCCATATCACGTAATGACGGTTATTGTTTTCGCTATCGCGGCGAAGACTTCGCCGTGCTTGCATTTTCAACTGATTTGCATGAGATCCAGAAAGCAATTACTTTCTGGAACAATGACTTCAACACGAACTTGGATTCCATTATAGAGCTTGAGGATGAATGGATTACACTCAGTTACGGCATAGCTTTCCATAGAAAAGACGAGTCGAAGGAAGAACTTCTGAACCGAGCAACTAACCATTTACGTCTTGCTAAAGAGAAAGGTAAGAACCAAATCGTTCATGATTGAATGCTGAAATCAATGTAGAAATACTACAAGACTAGGGAGATCGAGAAAATGAGCAAGCAAGTAAAGAATAAACCGAATTGGATTAACTTCGATCCATTGATGAATTTATTATCAAAAAGTGACCACCATCAACTCAGTGATAAAGTGATCGACTTATATGAAAAGTGGCAAAAAAAAGAAGTGACCATTGGGTTTACTGGCCATTTTTCAGCCGGTAAATCTTCAATGATCAATGCGTTGTTAGGTGAAACGATTTTACCTTCCAGTCCAATTCCTACGAGTGCGAATATTGTAGAGATCAGGGCAGGGAAAGATAAAGCGATTTATCAATTAAACGATGGCAGTTATACAGAAGACGACCATGTTGATGAGCAACGAATAAAGCAACTTTCTAAAAATGGGGAAGTCGTGCAAGCAGTTCAAATCTATAAGCAAAACGATTTTTTGCATCATCAAGTAACGATAATGGACACACCGGGAATTGACTCTTCAGACGATGCAGAATTTGATCGTACGTTAAATCAAATCCATTTAATTGATTTATTTGTTTACGTTATGGATTATAATCACGTTTTATCTGAGGTCAATTTTCGATTTCTAAAAGAATTACAGCGACGAGAAGTTCCATTCATCATTGTCATTAACCAAATTGATAAGCATCGTGAGAAAGAATTGCTGTTTGATTCTTATAAACAACGTTTACGCGTCAGTTATGAAGAATGGGACTTATATCCAGATGCTATGTTTTTCACCTCATTGAAGGATTCAGATTCCCCATTGAACCAATTCAATTTGTTCAAAAAAACTTTACAAAAACGGATGGAAGAGCTACCGAATCAATTGGATTCAAAAATCAAACGGGAACTGGACTTGGTTATTGAAAAATGGGAGAGCGACCAAACAGGCAATACAGGTCAAGAGCAATTGTTGAACCGGCTAGAGTTGATTGAAGAACAAAAAGAAAACATTCAGCAAAAAATTGGCTCTGTTAAACAATCGCTTCAGCAAGAATTGGGTGCCATTTTATCCAATGCGTATTTAATGACCTTTGAAACACGTGAGTTGGCAAAGGAATTTTTAACTTCACAACAACAAAATTTTAAAGTTGGTAGTCTTTTTACCAAGAAAAAAACAGAGGCAGCAAAACAAGAACGAATGACTAATTTCCTCCAACAATTAAATAGCCGAATTCAATCGGAAATGGTTTGGGCTGTGCGTTCTCATTTAGAAGAGCATGTTCGAGAAATGACCAATGAAAAAGAACTTTTACAACAAGTTCAAACGGTCTCTTTTCAAGCAGATAAAGAATTAATACAAAACAACGTAAATCCTTCTGCTCAGGTGACTGGTGATTATGTATTGATTTATACAAAATCATTACATCAATCCATTCAATCGAAGTTGATCCAAGAAATCTATCCGCTAATCGAAGCCATTAGCGATAAAAAGTCCATCGAATTAAAGCGTCAATTAGATGAGCTTGTCAAAGAAGAAGAAGCGATTCGGTCAGAGACCAACCAAGACTTCGCTGAAGAAATCAAACAAGTCATCCATCGATTGCGAAATCAAATGTTTAATCCTGCAGATGCACAGCAAATCAATCAGGAAATAGAACGTTCTTGGCAAGATAAGTCAATTCAACGAAAAAAGAAGAGTCTTGAGCAACTGATTCAAGCAGCAGATGAAAAAGAAAAAGATGAATCAATCACAAATGCTGACCCTTTTATGAAAGAAATCTCGGATCAATCATTAGATTACACACAGATTGAATCGGATGCTGAATTAGTCATCCGTCAAGCTGAACAATTACCGATCGTTGACCAACTGACGACTAAATTAAAAGCTCGCTATAAGCAAGTTCAAGAAAAAGAGTATACGGTTGCATTATTCGGAGCTTTCAGTGCAGGTAAATCATCGTTCGCCAATGTATTGCTCGGGAATCCATTATTGCCGGTTTCACCAAATCCGACAACCGCTGCAATCAATAAAATTAGACCTGTATCGGAAGAAAATGAGCATGGAAAAGTTATCGTACGGTTTAAATCGGATGAAATGCTTCAAGAGCAATTACAGTTAATTCTTGAACCATATACACGAAAGAAATTCACTAGCATTCCAGAAATTACAAAATACTTAAAAAAAGAATGGAATACATTAAGAGCTTACTTCGAACGGACGGAAGCTTCCTTTATTGATGCATTTTTGCAAGGAATTCAACAAGCTAAGACATGGCTCAGTCAAACAAAAGTAGAGACATTGAATACGTTTTCGGACTATGTGACGAAAGAACACATTTCTTGTTTCGTCAACGAAGTAGAAATTTTTTATGATTGTGCGTTAACACAAGAAGGGATCACTCTTGTGGACACGCCTGGAGCTGATTCGATCCATGCACGACATACGAACGTTTCACTTCAATACATTAAGCAAGCCGATGTTATTTTATATGTAAATTATTATAACCATGCTTTTTCACGTGCTGACCGTGAATTTTTAAGACAATTAGGTAGACTGAGCGAAACCATAACCGCTGGAAAAATGTTCTTTGTCTTAAATGCCGCCGATTTAGCTGATTCCGACCAAGAATTAGATGATGTGAAAGGTTATTTGCAAGCACAGCTAAAACAATACGGAATCCGCCAGCCAGCGATTTTTCCTATCTCCAGTAAAGAGCTTTTGACTGAACAACCAGCAGATCTCGCTATCAAACAGTTAGATCAGCTTCAAACCGTGTTTTATCAATTCATGGACTTAGGCGCGAAAGGAATTGTCTTTCAAAACCTGATTGGAGAGCTGAATCATTTAGAACAATTTATTGCAGGAACGATCCATGAAGCGAGCTTGAACGAAGAAGAAAAACAAGAAAAACTGTCGAAAGAGCTAGAAGAAAGAAACAAACTTGAAACGAAACTACGCAGTTTTGATGTTGGTGTATTAGAAAATCAGCTCACGCAAGAAGCAACTGAATTGACACACTATTTAGCAGAACGAATCGATATTCAGTCAATTGAATGGCTGAAGGCAACGATCAATCCAGCAGTTATCCAATCAAACGGCAAAAAAGGAAAAGAAGAGCTTGCGAATGCATTACAACAAACCGTCCAATCCATTCAACACAAGCTCTCAAAAGAATGGTATGAGATTGATTTATTATTGGATGATCAAATGAATCGAATCAAAAATCAACTGATTGATGAATTCAATGAATTCATTGAAGAAAGCTTTCCACAAGAAAAGCTATTTTTTGAAACAGAGGATTATACGGGGACAGAGCTGCCAGCTTTCTCGTTCCAAATGACGGATGATGAACAAAAACACTTCTTAAAATACTTTAAAAATAAAAAGGACTTTTTTGAAGAAAACACGCGGAGCGAACTGTTCGAAGAAATCACTCGGTGGATCGGTAACAAGAAAACAGATGTCATTAAACAATTTAACGATACATTGCACACTTCCTTTGTGAAGAAGTTACACACAACTAAAGATGCGTTGATGGATGAGATCTTGGCGAATATCGATTTAGAACGGAAACACAAACAATTGATTTTTGAAAGTAAAGAAGTCATCTCATCACTAGAACAGCTTCAGATAAAGCTGAATGAAATTCTTGCCGAACATCAGGTGAAATAATTTATAATCGACAAAAATTATCTTTTAATTTATAATAATCTTAATCTATCAAAGCTAGTAGAGATCATTCTACTAGCTTTTCACTTTCTAGGGGGGTACATATGGCTGAGAAAAAACTTATGCAAGCAGATGATCTGTTTCATATTTCGTCGATTTCCGATCCACGATTTTCACCAGACGGAAGTGAAGCACTCTTCATCCGAACAGAAATGGATAAAGAGAAGAATACGTATGTTTCAAACTTATATCATTGGGATCGAGCGACAAATAAAACAGGTGCTTGGACCCATGGTAAAGACAGAGTATCCGGTATCCAGTGGGCACCAAATGGAGAAGAATTTCTATTTTTATCAACTAGAAATGAGAAAAACCAAGTATTTTTGATGTCCAAGAATGGCGGGGAAGCGAAGCAGATCACCGACGAAGAAAAAGGTGTAAATAACGCGATCTTTTCTCCAGACGGAAAAAAAGTAATCTATCATGTTTCTGCAGACAAAGAAGAATATAAAAACGATGATGAAAAGGCGGAAGAAAAAGATGAAAAAGATCTTCCAAAGCCTAAAGTCATTGAACGGATGAAATATAAAGCAGATAGTGTTGGATTATTAGAAGAGAGCTTTCAACAGGTCAAACTAGTTAACCTTGAAGACGAAAAAGTTGAGACCTTATTAAGTGGCAAGCAAAATTTCAATGTCCTGGATTGGATACCTAATGGGCAATCTTTCTTCTATGTAACTGATGAAGAAGTCGATCAAGACTTTAATTTTAATATGAATCTTTATCGGTATGATCTGGACAGCAAGCAATCCAGTTTAATCGAAACAGAGGATGGATATGTATCAGGTTTACGGGTTTCCCCAGACGGAAAACAATTGTTATTTGTTGAAATGGGAAGAACCTATGAAAATGCAACCCATACAGAGTTATATCATTATGACCTTGAAACAGGGATTAAAACGTGCTTGACAGAAGGGTTAGACGCACCTGTTGGAGATTTTGTCGTGGCTGATATTCAACAGCAACCCGTCTTACAATTGGTAGTCTGGGCTAGCAATCGTGATTTTTATTTCCCAGTTTCGACACAAGGAAATATCGTTCTTTATTATGGAAATGTCGATGGTGAATTGTACCCAGCATTACAAGATGACTTTCATATCTATGGTTTTGATGTGAATGGCGAAAACCAACAAGCATTGTTGACGATCAGTACCCCGACAAGTCCAAGCGAGCTTTATTCCTTGGATATTCCATCGGGTGAGTTAACGCAAGTCACTCATTTCCATCAATCCTTTTTGGAAAATACGGAAGTAGTTAAACCTGAAGCCATATCTTATACAAGTAAAGATGATTGGACAGTTCATGGGTGGTTTATGAAGCCGGCTGGCTACGAAGAAGGAAAGAAATACCCGATGATCGTGAATATTCACGGTGGGCCACACGCTTTTTACGCCAATACATTCTTTCATGAAATGCAATTATTGGCTGCAAAAGGCTATGCTGTTCTCTATGTTAACCCGCGCGGCAGTCACAGTTATAGCCAAGAATTCGTCGATGCGGTAAGAGGCGATTATGGAAATGGTGATTATGAAGATATCATGAACGGTGTTGACTATATTACAAATCGATACGATTGGATTGATCAAGAACGATTAGGAGTGACTGGAGGCAGTTATGGTGGTTTCATGACAAACTGGATTGTTGGTCATACAAATCGCTTTAAAGCTGCTGTTACACAGCGAAGTATTTCCAACTGGATTAGTTTCCGTGGCGTCAGTGATATCGGTTACTATTTCAGCGATTGGCAAATCCAAGCGGAATTTTCGGATGTAGAAAAGTTATGGAAGCACTCACCGATTGCTTATGTCGACAAAATGGAAACTCCTTTATTGATTATTCATAACGAAAATGATTTTCGCTGTCCAATCGAACAAGCGGAACAGTTGTTCGTTGCATTAAAATATCGTCAGCAAAAAACGAAGTTCGTTCGTTTCCCTGAAGCTGATCACAACTTATCACGAACAGGAAAACCAAACCTCCGTCTGGAACGGTTAAATCACATTGTTGGTTGGTTTGATGAACATTTAGCGTAAGTCATTCAATAGAGGCTGGGACAAATAACATTTAGTTAAAGAAAAATCCAAACTACTATTCATAAATATCGAATCGGTTCGGATTTTCTATTAGCGTAGGAAAAACACGAAGACTCCTGCGGGATGAAAAGCCTAGGTGAGACCCCGCAGTACGATAGTACGAGGAGGCTCAACAGCGCCCGCGGAAAGCGTAGTGTTTTTCTGAAGCGGTGGATGACGATTCAAATATATCGTTCGTATTAAAGAGTGAATTTTAGTTATGTCCCAGCCTCTTTTTTAATTCCAATTTTGGTCGATAAATTCATCTCGACCCGATTTTTCTCGATCTTTCAAATAATATTCCTCATTTTTTTTATAAAAGTCTTGATGTTCATCTTCTGCAGGATAAAAGGTAGAGGCTTTTAAAATTTCTGTGACAATCGGTTGGCTAAAACGACCGGATTGCTCCAGCTCACGTTTCGATTGTTCAGCCAACCGTTTTTGTTGCTCGTTCTGGTAAAATATCGCAGTCCGATACTGTGGTCCACGGTCATGAAACTGACCACCTGGGTCCGTCGGATCAATTTGTTTCCAGTAGAGGTCCAAAATAAATTCATAAGAAACTTTACTTGGATCAAAGACAATCTCTACCGCTTCATAATGACCTGAATTTCCTTCTTTCACTTGTTCATATGTAGGATTTGTTACATGTCCACCTGTGTAGCCGGAAGTAACAGAATAAACACCATCCCATTGATCAAATGGCTTTACCATACACCAAAAACATCCGCCTGCAAACACGGCTTTTTCTTTATGTTCAGTCAATGCACTACACCCCTTTCACAATACACTGAATTATAACAGTTGAAGGGCTTTTGCAAAATAAAAAAGCCTTGAGTGTTGATGCACACCCAAGACTCATCAGTCATAATTTTCTTTTTCCCGTAATCAATTGGAAGACAAATACAATTCCTGCGACGATCAATAATAAGTGAATGAGTCCCCCAGCGATGTCCAATATAAAACCAATTAACCAGATCGCGAGTATAATCCCTATAATCCACCAGAGCATTTTCTTCACCTCTTCATTTTTCTATTTATTAGTAACGTACCCATGCGACACGGTATTCAAACTTCAGTTCTATCGAAACGTTGAATATTTGTTATAATGAAATAAGTAATAAATAATAGGGGATGATGAGATGAGAGAGACTTTACAAAAATTAGTTGATAAAATGAATGAAGATCCAAGTGGATTAGATCATTTGTCGGCTACTTACAATTTATTTGAGTGAAGGAGAACAATACTCCATTGAATTTTTTGACCAAGGTGTGGAATTGAGTGAAGAAGCAACCGATCATGCTAAATGTAGCTTGCGTTTGAAAAAAGAAAACTTACATAAGTTGATCGATGGGCAATTGAATGCCACCTCTGCTTTTATGATGGGGAAAATTAAAGTAGATGGAAACATTGGTCTCGCGTTAAAACTACAGAATGTGCTAAACAACTATCGTTAATCATTAAAATTTGAAGCTAATGAATTTGATTAGAGAAGCTAGGAGGTCAATAATGAAAAAAGCGGTTGTTTTATTTCTGGCGACAGTTTTATTTTTGACTGCGTGTTCAGAAGAGGAGACACAATATCCGAATCCAAACGATACAGCTGATGAATACATGGAACAATGGATGGAACATGACTTTGAAACGTTATATGAAAACTATTTGAGCGAGGAAACAAAATCAACTTTTTCTCATGAGGATTTTGTAGAACGTTATAATCATTTATATGAAGCTCTTTCTGTAGATCAAGTTTCCATTGAGCGTAAAGAGCCGGTAGAAGAGCTGAAAAATGAGGATCTCGAGACGATGACGGAATATGAGGTACCTATTCAAATCTCATTTAATACATTAGCTGGTGAAATTCAATATGAAAATACATTACAGTTAACACGCCCGTTGAATGAAAATGAAGAAAAAGAAGAAGAAAATGAAGAAGATCGCTGGTTTGTTGAATGGGATACAACTTTCATCATGCCTGGAATGCAAGCAGAAGATGAGGTGCGATATCAAACAACACTGGCATCACGGGGAGAGATTTTAGACCGAAATGGCAACCACATCGCAGCGAATGGTGAAGTATATGAAGTAGGAATAACACCTATGGACTTCAATGAAAATGCACTTTCAGAATTAGCGAATATCTTAAAAGTTTCACCAGAATCCATTAAAGAAAAGTATACACAAAGCTGGGTCGATGAAGATCATTTCGTACCCGTCAAGAAATTCATGTTAGACGATAAAGACATCGTTCAGAATGCTGTATCAATAGGAGGCGTATCCTCCCGAGTTGAGGTTGACCGAATATACCCATATAAAGATGTGTTAGGGCACTTAACAGGTTACATTGGCCAAGTAACAGCTGAAGACTTGGAAGAGCTTGAAGGAAAAGGATATTCATCAAGTGATGTTGTAGGGAAAAGAGGACTTGAACAGTTATATGAAGACCAACTACGGGGGATTAATGGTATTGAGCTTTATATAGAAAAGCCGGATGGCTCCAAAACACCTGTAGTTGAACAAGAGGCAAAAGATGGTGAAGATATAAAGATTACCATTGATGCTGAACTTCAATCGAAATTATACTCCGTTTTAGAAGGAGAGAAGGGAACTGCTACAACCATCGATCCTGAGACTGGAGAAGTAACGAGTTTAGTTAGTTTGCCTAGTTTTGACCCTAATTTATTCGTTCACGGAATCACCGATGAACAATATAGCCAGTTATCTGAAAATCCTGATCAACCATTAATTAATCGTTTCTCTTCTACTTATTCACCTGGTTCAACAATGAAGCTTCTAACGACGGTTGCGGGATTAAATGCAGGTACACTTGATCCAAATGAAGCATTGGAGATCGAAGGGAAACGCTGGCAAAAAGATGACTCATGGGGTGATTTCAAAGTAACCCGTGTCAGTACGAATCATACCAATGTTGACTTAGAAACAGGCTTCAAGCATTCTGATAATATTTACTTTGCGATGCAAGGATTAAAAATGGGTGGCGAAACATTCCAAGAAGAATTAGAAGCCTTAGGATTTGCAGAATCCATTCCATTCGCATATCCAATGGCTACATCTCAAGTATCTAACAGTGGAGAATTCAGCTCTGAAGGTCAATTAGCTGATTCAGCTTACGGTCAAGGAGAAGTTTTAATCAATATCGTTCATCTGTCATCCATGTATGGCGGAATTGCAAACGATGGAAACATCCAGAAACCATTATTGCTCGCATCAGAATCTCCAGAGGTGTGGCTGAGCGAAATCACTACGGGTGAGAACGTAGAACGATTACAAAACTTATTGCGAAAAGTTGTAACGGAAGGGACAGCAACATCTGCCGAAATCGAAGGAAGAGCGATTGCTGGAAAAACAGGAACAGCTGAGTTAAAAGCTAGTCATGAGGATGAAAATGATGAGCAGAATGGTCTATTCATTTCTTATGATCAAAATCAACCCGATTTCGTGTTAGGAATTCTTTTGGAAGGTGTGCAGAATCAAGGCGGCAGTGGATATGCTGTTAAGAAAGCGAAAATGTTTTATGAAAAAATGAGTCAATAATAGTAAAAGACTGCATGGAGGCGGATCACTTCCATGCAGTCTTTTTTGTTGTCAGTAACCTAATTGGTTTAATAATTCAATCAATAGATCAGGTCGATCGGTAATAATGCCATCAGCCCCGTTTTCGATCAATCTTCGCATATCATCCGGATCATTAATCGTCCAATAGTGAAGGTTCATGCCAATTCGTTCAGCACCTTCAACAATAGATTTTGTCGTTAAATCAAAGCCGCTTTCTGATTGAGGAATTTGCAGTGCTTCTACTTGAGGGCGATAGAAATTCTTTAAAAAGAATTTGTTCAAGATGACAAATTTCGTCACTTCACCTCTGCCGCCTGATGTAACTACTCCAGGACCTGCTTGACTTCGAAATTGATCGACTACTTCTTGATCAAATGATCCAATGAGTACTTTCTCTCTCATTCCATAAGTATCAATTAAGTGAACCAACTGATTGATGAGCGGGTCGATCTTCTCACTTGGATTTGTATTTTTAATTTCCAATATGAACCGCATATCAGGAAAATGTTGAAATAATTCTTCGATGGTAACCAATTGAATCCCTTGATTTCGATAAGGATGTTTACCGTTCTTCTCGAAATAATAGCCTGCATCTAATTGCTTCAACTCATCTAAGTTGAAATCAACAACCTTACCACTACCATCTGTCGTCCGGTCGACGGTCGGATCATGAATGGCGATTAAATAACCATCCTTGGATATATGGATATCCGTTTCTATTGCATCCACACCAAGTTCCTTTGCATGTTCAAAAGCAACCATTGTGTTTGAAGGTCTTAAATGCTCCCCACCCTGATGTGCAACAACCAATGGCTTGTCTCCATTTTCGAAAAAAGGATGAGCTTCTACGTGGTGAACCGGTAATATATTTAAGAATATGTAGATTGCACCTAAAATCAGTAACAGCGTACGTAATGCTCTAAATGGATTTCGCTTTCTTTTTCTCAAGTTAAAGGCCTCCTTTTCTTTTGAAATTATATCATTCTATTAAATCTATAAAAGGTGATTTTTATACCTTTAAAAAATTACCTTCTACTTAATTATGTGTTTAATAGCGGGACCAAATGTTTAGTCGGGTTTATGATAGGTAATATGTTTATTGAGTCATTATTTAATGATAAAGGAGAGTGGAGAAATGAATAACATTAGCGATTCTTTTCAATCAATGTTAACTCAATTGATCCAAGCCATTCCGAATGTCATTTATGCATTACTACTTCTTTTATTAGCTTGGATTATTGCCAAGGGTGTCAAAGCACTCATCACAAAGGGCTTTGTAAAGATGGGCTTCCATAAAGCTCTTAGCAAAGCACCGATTATTCAAAATAAAGAGCAAGGCGAAGATATTCTAAGTATAATCGGCAACATTGTTTACTACCTCATATTCATCCTATTCTTACCTTCAATTCTTAATGCATTAGGGATGAATTCCGTATCTGAACCGATTACCAACATGATGGACCGGATGCTATCGTTTATTCCAAACTTGATCGCAGCGGCAATCATCCTCGTTTTAGGTGTATTTATTGCCAGACTCATTAAAGATTTGGTATTTAAATTCCTACAAAGTTTACACATCGATAGTTGGTATCAAAAGCTAAATCCAGATTCAGCGGGTGAGGCACCTAATCAATACGCTTTATCCAATGTTTTGGCAAACATTGTTTACGTTTTCGTATTGATTCCAGTTATCACGATGGCTTTGGATGCATTAAACATCCAATCGATAACAGAACCGGTAACAGCTGTTCTAAATAGTGTTCTGAATATGATTCCGAACATTTTCGTTGCAATCATACTAGCCGTATTAGGCTATTACATTGCAAAATTCGTCGGCAACTTACTATTCAGTGTACTCAAAGGTGCTGGTATCGATCGAATTTATCGAGCTGTTGGGTTGAGTGAAAGTGAAGAGCCATCCTTTGATTTGTCGAAAGTAATCACCAATGTGGTTAAATTCATCATTATCTTATTCTTTACTGTCGAGGCGTTAAATGTCTTACAGTTAGAGGTATTGAATAACATTGGTAGTGCCATTCTTGAATACCTACCATTATTAGTAAGTGCTTTATTGATCTTAGGTATTGGATTCTTCTTGGCGAACCTCTTGGATAAATGGATTCGTCGATACACTGGAAGCAAAGCATCTGCAACGATCATCAAATATGTGATCATTGTATTTGCAGTATTTATGACACTTGATCAGTTGAAATTCGCAACTTCCATTGTGAATCTAGGTTTCCTATTGATTCTTGGCGGTCTCATGACAGCCTTTGCGATTTCCTTTGGTATTGGCGGTAGAGAATTTGCCAAAAATCAATTAAGCAAAGCTGAAAAGAAAATGAATAAGAAAACACAACAAAATCAGCCTGGTTCCAATGATGAACCACCAACTTTATAAACGTGAAATGCCGTCCACATGACCCAACAGGGTAGTGGACGGCATTTTTTTAAAACGAACCTTTTTTAATGTTGATGGATGAAATTTAATAAGGTTGCCAAGTCACTCTTTTTGCTTGGTCAAATCGTTTAGCAACCGAATCCCAGCAAACTACATTCCACCAATTGTCTACATACTCATCTCGATTATTTTTGTATTGTAAGTAATAAGCATGTTCCCATACATCCAATACAAGTAGCGGAATGACATCCCACTGAGTTAGGACTTGGTGTTTTTCTGATTGTAAGATTTCTAACCGATGTGAACGGGGGGACCAAACGAGTATTGCCCAGCCAACACCTTCCACATTTTTAGCCGCTTCAGAAAAATGTTTCTTGAATGCATCAAAGCTATAAAAAGACTTCTTGATCTCTTTCAGTAAATCTCCTTTAGGCTTTCCGCCACCTTTCGGATTCATGATGTTCCAAAAAATCGTATGCAAATAATGACCTGCACCATGAAAAGCCGCTTCTCGTTCCCAATGCTTAATCAGATGATAGTCATTATTCCTTCTTGCTTTCTCCATCTCTCGTTCAGCCTTATTCAAGCCATCAACATAACTTTGATGATGTTTTTGATGATGTAACTTCATGATTTCGTTATCTATATAAGGCTCCAAAGCGTCGTATGAATAGGGTAGGGGAGGGAGTTTATGTTCTCCAATGGGAACGAACCCAGATGGTTTTTCTGAGATCTCCTTAGGGTTTGTTTTCATTTTCTTTTCTTTCATTGATTTTTGCTGCTCTTTCTTTGAATTCGATTGAAGGAGTGATCGATATCCATTATATAAAGCAGATGCCTCTTTTTGTAAGTCATTCATCAAATCTTTGTGTAGTTCTTGAGGGCTGTTTTTATAATAATTTACATCAGTCACTAGTTTATTGAACTGTTTTTGTATATTCGGGAGCGTATCGTTGTTGAGCACCACACTTGGATCTTTCTCAAGCTCTTGCATAGTATTATGAAATTGCTCGAGCCACTTTTCCATATCTACGACGTATTGATAAAGCGAATTACGGTCTTCCATGTTTTATACCTCCTTATGTCATCGTTTTATTGTATGTATGACATAGGTGAATGGTTATAGGAAAAAATCACTCCTGTTTTCTAGGAACAGAAGTGATTATCCTTTATTATTAATCAGTCCGATCCTCATCATCAATGAGTGGGTCAATTTCTTCTGAAACCTCTGTTTGTAAATTATATCTCCGTCTGTCTACATTGTTTTCTTCTTCCATTTGAGTCTGTACTGAGTTATGGAAAAACACTTCGAACAAAGTGACCCCAATTGCAGATAGCAGGCTTGCCGTAAATAAGTTTCCTTCAAATGCGTATGCATCCACTAAAAAGTAAATCAACGCAAAGCTCATAACGAAATCTACAACTGATGCAACCATATTATTGGTTCTTGGTAAAATGAGCAAATCGCCAATTAAATAAGAAGCAATCGAAAGAATCAAAGTGACCCAAAAAACACTCATGAAATTCACACCGAATATGATTCCGAGGATAATATACAGTAAAACTAACGTCGCAACGAATTTGCTTAAAATTAAACTGAAATGATTCATTTAGCTAACTCCTTCCCGATATTTACCTATAGCTTTTGAAATTCATCAAAAGTTATTCTTTCAATAGCATGGAAAAATCAATATCTACTTTAGATGATCAGGAGACTGTGGTGTTTCGACATTCTTTTTCATTTCATCAAAAATATTGGTTGTTTGTTGATGATTATTTTGATTTTGCTGAACTTGTAAACCTGTATACAAACTCATTAATTCCTTAAACTCTCTGACGGTAATTGGTTTTGCATCCGGAAACAATTCATAGCCGAGCTGTCCATTGGGTTCAAGGGTCGCTGTTTTCACATCACTAATCCGGGTGATTCCTTGTTGACGCAATCGCATTTCCAACTGATCGGCAGTAAAACGTAATTTTTTCATGTTTTTCGTTTTTAATTCACCTTGCTCAATCACGATTTTTGATTTACCTGTAATGAAGTTTTCCATGAAATTGAATTTTACTTGTAAATACTCCATCACGATTAACGCCAATATAAACATTGAAGCAGCTAACAACGTCCGCCAAACACTCGACTCTACAATGGGTTGAATAATAATGGACCCTATCGAAATCATGACAACTGTTTGAGCGAGTGACATTTGTGATATAGATTTTCTGCCGGCAAAACGCAACAAAAATAATCCTGCAACAACCATCAGAAGCGATTCCCAGACAACAACCATTCAACCACCTACTTTTGTATTGTTGGTTATATTTTGGATGTACAAGCGCATCTTATACCAATTGAATCAGATTGTAATAATCTAAATTTCCTTGATAAGCAATTGCACAATATGTTTTGATTCCTTATACTTTTAGTAGATGAAAACGACAAAAATCGATAAAATTTAGGAGCCTTCTGATGAATATACTGAGAATCATTTCAATAGTAATGATCATTTCCTTGTTGTTTTGTAGTAGTCCTGTTTATGCGCAGACTGAAGAAGAACTTGAATTATACAGTGAGTCAGCCATTTTAATGGATGCCAACTCAGGCGTTATCCTCTATGAAAAACAAAAAGACAAAGAAATGTACCCGGCCAGCATCACAAAAATCATTAGTGGATTGATCGCGATTGAAGAAGGCAACTTGGAAGACATCGTAACCGTCAGCCAAAAAGCACGGGAAGCCGAAGGGACACGCGTTTATTTGGAAGAGGGGGAAGAGGTAACACTGGAAAAACTTATCCAGGGGTTGCTTATTAATTCAGGAAATGATGCAGGAATTGCCATTGCTGAACATATCGATGGTTCAGAAGAGGCGTTCGCTGAGCGGATGACTGAGTTTGTCCAAGAAAAGGTTGGAGTAACCGACTCTACGTTTAAAAACCCACATGGACTTCCGGACCCCGAACATGTAACAACTGCTCATGATATGGCAAGGATTACTGCCTATGCGATGGAGAATCAAACATTCCGAGAAATCGTCGGGACAAAAGAATTAAAATGGGTAGGGGAAAGCTGGGATACAACCCTACGAAATCACCACCAGCTTGTTTTGCAGCGAGATGATGTGACAGGAGTGAAAAATGGCTATACAGATGATGCTGGATTTACTCTGTCAACAACTGCTGAAAATGATGAGATTGAGTTAGTCGTAGTCACACTTAATGCAGAACATCCGAGGCAAGCTTATATGGATACTGAGCGATTGATTGAATATGGATATCAATTCCAGACAGAAACAATACCAGCCGGTAAGGAATTCACGGATGAAGAGGGCGAGCAATATATTTTAGATGAAACAATCACTTTTACTGTTAAAAAGGGACAAGATTGGACAACTCAGATCAACACAGACGGCCTTTTGTCCATTAAAAATAAAGCCGATGAACTGATTTTTGAATATCAATTTCCATTAGAAGAAACCATGACGGATGATAAACCAGTGTACGGTTCAACAGCAGGAGGGGAGTTCAACCCAAATCCAACAGATTCTGATGGACCTGGATTATGGCGAATCATTATGTACACTATACTCTTTAGCAGCATACTGATTGTTGCTGGGTTGTTGTTTATGCGATTTAAGAAGAAAAGAACGACGAAACCAGAACAATCACCAATCGTTATCGAATCATACAAAGACCCTCGTCCTTGGCGGAAAAATTGGTGAGTGAAGAAAAAGAAGTTGAGAATAGGTTAGGGTGTTTGAGCGGTTAAGACACATTTTATAGATCGGACCAGAAATAAATATATTTTGTCATATGAATTTAACACGATAAATCGTTATTTCCACCATTTGAACGGGAAAATAATAAATATCATCATAAAAATGAGGTGAAGGATTATGGCAAATAACAATCCAACCGTTCACACAGTGCCGAATGGTAGTGAGTGGAAAAACGTTCAAGATGGTAAAACGATAGATTTATATGAAACAAAAGGGTTAGCTGTTGAAGCAGGACGTGAAAAAGCTAAAAATGATGAAACAGAACACGTCATTCATAACCGCAATGGAAAAATCAGCGAATCAAATAGCTACGGCAACGATCCATTTCCACCTAGAGGATAGTATTTTAAATAACTCTAATTAAACGTGATTGGATTCTTCTAGCAAAATACAGAACTTCTATCCATAATAAATAGAAGTTCTGTTTTATCTAAATTTAATGTATGAATTAAGATATTTCTTTAGCTTGAATTTATTTGATGTTATGATTAGATAAGTAAGGATAAGAATACGTCATTTCAGCAAGAGAGGTGTAATAAATGGGATTCACTCAAATTGGTATACCGGGATTAATTTTGATCGTTATTATATTATTAGTTATATTCGGACCGAAAAAATTACCTGAATTCGGTAAAGCAGCGGGTCAAACATTGAAAGAATTCAAAAACTCCACGAATGACTTAATAAGTGAACATGAAAAAGACGAAAAAGATGCAAAAGATGAAACTGAAGAAGATCAGTCCTCTGAAAATGTCGATCAAAAAACAGACAACCATTCATAAGATAGACTTTGATTATACAGAACGAGCAAATAATAAGAGGCTGGGACTAAACCTTCAAAGTTGACTCAGATACGAATAATATAATTTAGTAATCCGGAAATATCCGCTTCGGAAATATACTCCGCTTTTCGCGGGCAGCTGTTGAGCCTCCTCGTGCTTCGCACTGCGGGGTCTCACCTAGGCTTTTGCTCCCGCAGAAGTCTCCGTATATTTCCTACGCTAAGTTAGATTGCTATTCGTGTTTCTGAGTGTAAAACTTTAATTTGTCCCAGCCTCTTATTTTTTTGAAAACATTTTTAGTACCGACTGTTATACTGGTTTCATCAAGGGAGTAACAAGCTTACAAATAAAGGTAATATAATATTAGTGAATCAAAAGGTTCTACTTGGAGAACCACATACTTACAGTGTGATTACATACATTGCGATAATGAATGGTTCACATGATTTAAGTGAGGTGACTTATGGGAGACGTAAGTGTTATAACAACTATATTTACGATAATTTCTTGGATTTCTATTCTTGTGATTGCTTATTTCGTATATAAGAAATTACAAGAGAAACCTGCTTTTTGGAGGGTTTTAGTAGTTACTTTTATCGGTATATTTGCTTTTACGATCAACTTAGAGGTATTCGATTCCTGGATTCGGCTGCCAATCCTGCCGTTAGGTGTCTGGATTTTGATGGTCGTTTTTATAGGAAAGGAAAAGAGATGGGAAATTTATCGTCCTTTTGCTTGGATTGGATTTGCAGGTCAATTCATCTTTCTCTTCACTTCTTTGTTGACTATTCCACTCAATCATCTCGTTTATCCGGAAGATCAACTCTCTACATACATAGCGAATGCCGACCATTCTTCAGTCATCTCAACCCATCCATCGGCTGAAAAATTTTCATTTGATAAAAATGAGTTTGTTGAGCAATTGAAGGACTTGAAAAGGGAGACGATTTACAGCGACAAGTGGTATGAGGAAGTAACAATCAGTATGACTCCAGATGGTGAAGCTGTGGATGAACGGTTTCCATACTTTCTGACAGGAATCGATTCAAAGTGGGGAAGTGGAGTGAGTTCAGCTATTTACATAGAGAATGATGGAAGGGGTCTACTAATAACCACTCCAGAGAGTCAATACTATTTTCGATCAGATGAATTATTATTAAAGGTGGAGGACCAATGACAAAAAGAAAATTATTTATAATCACAGCTCCGGTCTTTATTCTGATGATCCTTTTCTTCATCTATTGGTTCTATTTTTCCAAGCCAACTGGGTTCCTATCAGATGAGCAATTAGTCAAGCAGATCAATGAAACGCTTCCTCAAGCTGAAGTAGACCGAATTCAGGACACCATCCAGTTGGATCGTGAGCACGTTTTTGTTCCATTTATATCTAAATCTGAAAAATACGGAGTCAGCTACTGGGAGTGGGGCAATAGAAAGTGGAAACCTATTCGCATAGATACAAACGGAGAACCTCTTATGTGGAAGATAGACGCTGAAAAACCGTCTACGTTCCATATTCTATGGAATTTTAACCCAAAAGACGGACTAAGCTCTCTGAAGTACTACATCATTCGAAACCGTAATTACCAAATTTCCGGTGGTAATCATAAGTACACACCACGGGTTCAAATTGAGCAAGAGATTCCTATAGGAGAGGATTCCTTTGGCGTGTTTGCCTTGCCTGATGATTGGCAATCGTTCTATAAAGATACTGCGAAGTTAGCCATTCCAAACAGACAAGGGTTGAATTTGTTTAATCACATGGACTTGAATCATTTAATCTATTTTGGCTGGACATCTTACAATGAATCTGATGAAGAAACCTTTCCGAAAAACTCGTTAGACGGACACGGACACGGATTCAGCAGTGGAGCTACGACGGATTTTGTCCGGTGGATTCATGAGAGTGATCTTGAGAAGTAACCACCTGAAAGTGATAGAGCAAGGTAGATAATAGTGCATCTGATGACTTTTTCCTTGTCAATTTTATATGATTCATAACAAAAATGGTTTCATCATACACATTACAGAAGACATCATAAGTATCACTGAACTTATGATGATTGAACGTATGATGAAGGGGAGAGTTTATGCCATTTTTGAATGAAGAATATAATAATCCTAATGAGATAATATTTTTAGATACTTATTATCCCTATCGGATTAAAGATGAGTGGGGTAAGTTAGTCAGAAATCCAAATTTCAATCCCTTTTCTGGCCTAGTGTTAGATTTAAAAGAAGGAAAACCCGGAGCAATTAACCATTTCTTTAATCTATTAAATCCCCATTTAAAAGATAATATTTTATTAACATACGTACCTTCTCACGATCCAGCTAATAAATACTCCGGTGTAAAAAGATTAGCCACAAAGCTCGCTTCACAAAACAATAGAGTTGATGCAACCTCTTGTTTAGTTAGACACTCTAAAATTGCAAAATTAACAAACGGAGGAGACAGACATCAAGAGGTTCATTTGCAATCGATTCATTTAGAGAATTCACATTTGATTGAAGGAAAAACAGTTCTTATTTTAGATGATGTAACGACAACAAATAACTCTTTGTTTGCTTGTCAAAAGATCCTCTTAGATAATGGCGCAAAGAAGGTCAATTGTTTAGCAATTGGTGAGACAGGAGGATACTAGTATAGATGTTACATACAGAACATATTCTTACTTTGTTAAAATTACCTGGTATCGGGAGAGTAAAAGTTACTGAAATAATCCATTCCGCTTATGAAACTCCTAGAAAATTAAATGAATTATGGGGATTAATCAAGCACACAAATAATAACAACGCTAAGATTAAAGTTCCTGAATGGGAAACGTTAGAAAAGTCTTACGAAAATGCAAAGCTCGAAATTGAACAATGCGAAAAATTAAACATTCATATTATTGGCATTTGCGATGATCTATATCCTAAACGTTTGAAACTAACCCAGGATGCGCCGGTATTAATCTATGCAAAAGGGAATCTTCATTGTTTAAATGATCAAAAGCTAGTAGCAATTGTAGGAACTCGTAAACCTTCAAAGTATGGAAGTACGTGTAGTCACTTATTTGGGAAGAATTTTGCAGAAGAAGGAATAGTTGTAGTAAGTGGCTTAGCAAAAGGAATAGATACTTCAGCCCATGAAGGTTGTATAGAAGTTAACGGGAAAACGATAGCAGTTCTAGCGCAGGGTTTAGATACTCCTATATACCCTAAGGAAAACCGGCCGCTTGCGGATAAAATAATAGCAGCGGGTGGATGTTTAATTAGTGAATATGGCTTAGGTGTGAGAGGAAGACCAAATTATTTCGTTGAGAGAAATAGAATCCAAAGTGGAATAAGTGATGGGGTAGCTGTAATTGAAACAGATGTTAAAGGCGGGACTATGCACACGGTGGGTTTTTGTCTTAAACAAGAAAAACCACTTGGTTGTTTAAATCATCCGAATAAATTTCTTGTAAATAATGATAAGGCTAGTGGCAACCAATTATTATTAGAAAAGAAACAAGCAATGCCTTTATTTACTCCAAAAGACTTTGAGAAATTTATTCAATGTTTTAAATATGTAGGAGAATCCAGTGAGGATTTGTGTTCCAAAAAAAATAAAAGTCATTCTACTCCTGATCAGGATGATGAGCAGTTATCTTTATTCTGATTCAACAGCGGGTAACTTCCAAAGCATTGTTTGACGGTGAAGAAACGTTAACTATATCGACACTTATCACATAGCTAGGACCAAAAAACTCGTTTCGATGAATGATATGACAAATTACCAAACTCGATATAGAAACATGCTTTATAGATCATTATCGGGACGAAAGCACTTGTTGTAGAATAAATTTATTTGGTAGTTTACATAATATATATTATCGGAAGTTAAATTAAAACAAATCATTAAGCAGCTTCAGTGTTTATTTCAAATCCTTCAGTGTTAATTGAGCTTGCTTCAGTGTTCATTTCATATCCTTCAGTGTTAATTGAGCCTGCTTCAGTGTACATTTCATAATCTTCAGTGTTAATTCCAAATCCTTCAGCGTTAACATTCAATCCTTCAAAGTTCATTTAAATTCCTTCCGACGTTCATACGTATTTGACAAATATTCATTAATCAGCAAATATATAAGTAATAATATTCAGATAAGTGAGGTGTTTTTATGTTGACAATTAATTGGTTTGACTTTATCACACCGACTACACCCTTTGCATCTATTATTTTCGGACTTGTATTTACGTTAATCATTGGTTTGCTCGTTTGGTTTGATACAAAAGAAATGAAAATGACGTCTATAGTCACCGTTGGATCTTTGTTGGTTGTTTTTACCGGCGTATATTTATTAAAAGCAATTGGTTTCTATGGATAAATCCCCTCCCCTCTCGATAAGTCTTTCCTTCTCAACAATGCGCATCTAAGTTATAATAAACATATATTCAGAATATTCTACACCGAATGCAGGAGGGATTTTGTGACAAAAGCAGTTTGGAATCCAAGTTCAGATTATGTAAAAAACACACGTCTTTATCAATTTATGCAACGGTTTAATCACGAAAATTATGATGAATTCTTTCAGGAAAGCATACAAGACATCGGACGATTTTGGGGTGAAGTTGACCTCGAATTAAACTTACAATGGTTTGAACCATATCAAAGTGTCTTAAATCTTGAAAACGGTAACAAATATCCCAAATGGTTTGATGGCGGTAAAATGAATGTTGCTTATAATGCCCTTGATCGCTTCGCAAATGATGTGGAAACACAAAACAATCAAGCAATTATTTGGGAAGGCGATAACGGAGAGGTTATCACGTATACTTATAAAGATCTTCAAGATCAAGTAAACCAAGTTGCCAACGGATTGGTTGCTCAAGGAGCTAAATCTGGGGATCGGTTTACAATATTTATGCCGATGATTCCTGAAACGGTCATCGCGATGCTCGCGGTTTCAAAGATTGGTGCTATCTTTTGTCCAGCATTTTCCGGTTATAAGTCTGAAGCGATTGCTACGAGAATCAATGGCGCTCAGGCCAGATATTTAATTACAGCAGATGGTTTTTATCGTGGCGGCAAACAAATCAATCTAAAGGAAGAAGCAGATCAAGCAGTCGCCGACTCCTCTTCCATCGAGAAGGTGTTTGTCGTACGTCGAACAAATGAAGAAGTTTCATGGAATGCGGATAAAGATGTTGACTGGGAACAATTAAAAACGTTAGATACTCATTTCGAAAGTGTTCATACAAATGGTGATGACCCTTATATGATCATCTTCACTTCTGGTACAACGGGTAAACCAAAAGGGACATTGCATACACATCATGGATTTCCAGTTAAAGCAGCGTTTGATGCGGGTGTCATGATGGATGTCACTGAACAAGACAATATTTTCTGGTATACAGATATGGGCTGGATGATGGGGCCTTTCTTAGTTTATGGTGGATTAATGAATGGTGCGACCATTACTGTTTTCGAAGGCACGCCAACCTATCCAGAACCTAGTCGGATTTGGGAGTTAGTTGAAAAGCATCAAGTGACTCATTTAGGAATCTCCCCTACTTTAATTCGTACGTTAATGACAATGGATGAATCGTATGCGACAAAGCATGATTTATCGACGTTGAAAATGGTCGGATCGACAGGTGAACCTTGGAACGACGAGCCTTGGATGTGGCTATTTGAAAAGGTTCTCAATCGCAAGGTTCCGATTATCAACTACTCAGGAGGAACGGAGATTTCTGGGGGTATCTTAACAAATGTGCTCGTTAAACCGATCGCTCCGGTGGCTTTTAATGCTGCTGTTCCTGGAATGGATGTAGATATTTATGATGAAAACGGCCAATCCGTAAAAAATGAAGTTGGTGAATTAGTCATTAAACAACCGTGGGTAGGCATGACGAAAGGATTCTATCAAGATAATGAACGCTATGAAAAAACGTATTGGAACCGTTATCCGGATACGTGGTGTCATGGTGATTGGGTCATTTGTGATGAGGAAGGTTTTTATACGATTACTGGACGGTCAGATGATACGTTGAATGTCGCTGGTAAACGGATCGGACCGGCTGAGTTGGAGTCCATTTATGTAGAACATGAAGCTGTTGTCGAAGCTGGTGTGATCGGAGTTCCACATGAAGTCAAAGGTGAATCTCCTATTGCCTTCGTCGTTATAAAAGAAAATCGCAAACCCGAAAGCGAATTGATTGAAGAGTTAACGAGCCATGCGATTCATCGATTAGGGAAAGCAATTGCACCTCGAGAAGTATATATTGTTGAGGATTTACCAAAAACGCGCAATGCGAAAGTGATGCGCCGCGCCATTCGGACGGCATATCTTGGTGAAGATGCCGGTGACTTGTCTGCTTTGGAGAACCCCGAATCAGTGGATTATATTAAAAGACTAAATACAGTAAAATAATAGTCAAAGCCCACTTTACGTGGGCTTTTCCAATGTAGGTGATTAAAATGAAAAAACAGTATCGATTAAGAGATTATGAGATAAAAATTGGACAGCTGCAACCAGGAAAAAAGAATGCGATAACAGACGTGAAAGGCGTACAAGTAGGTCATTCGACAATCAGAGAAGGAGCTATTCAAACAGGGGTGACGTCCATCCTGCCCCATTCTGGAAATCTATTTAAAGAAAAAGTCATAGGTGCTTCTCATGTTATCAACGGATTCGGAAAAACAATTGGACTTACCCAGTTGGATGAACTTGGCACAATCGAAACACCGATCTTACTGACAAACACATTAAGTGCCGGAATAACTGCGAACCACCTGGTCGATTATATGCTTGAGTCCAATCCTGAAATTGGCCGAACAACTGGTACGATCAATCCTATTGTCGGTGAATGTAATGATATGATTTTAAATGATATCCGACAGAAAGCGATATCGAAGCAACATGTTTTGGCAGCCATTGACAATGCAACTGATCACTTTGAAGAAGGTGCGGTCGGTGCTGGTAGAGGAATGGTTTGTTATTCCTTAAAAGGCGGTATTGGCTCTGCGTCAAGACTGATGACTATTGGGGAAAAACAATATACATTAGGTGTCTTAATTTTATCCAATTTTGGCAATCTAGGTGATTTAACGATGGATGGTCGAGCGATTGGCATGGAACTAGACAAACATTTAAATGATTCAAAATCACCTGATAAAGGCTCAATCATGATTATTTTAGCAACCGACCTTCCAGTATTCGACCGACAGCTGAAGCGCATTTTGAAGCGAACAGTTACGGGTCTCTCTAGAACAGGCTCAATCATCGGACACGGGAGTGGTGATATCGCGATTGGTTTTTCAACAGCAACAAAAATCCCACATTCACCGGTTCCTGAACCGTTAGCCTTTTCCTTTATTCATGAAGAATTGCTTGAAGATGCTTTCAGAGCTGCTGGTGAAGCAACTGAAGAGGCTATTTTAAATTCATTAGTGACAGCTAACACCGTGACAGGTAGAGATAAGAACACACGTTACGGAATCATTGATCTTTTAAATAAATATGGAATGAGCTTATAATTAAAAACTATTTATTGGTCTAAATCCAATGGTTGTCCGCCCTCGATCGTACCTTTTTCATAACCTTCTTGAAACCATGTACGCCGTTGTTCGGCTGTTCCGTGTGTGAAACTATCGGGGACGACATACCCTTGGGTCCTTTTTTGAATGGTGTCATCTCCAACAGCAGTAGCTGCGTTTAATGCCTCTTCGATATCACCCTGTTCCAAATAACCTAAATCTTCAACGTGATGCGCCCAAACCCCAGCGTAATAATCCGCTTGCAATTCAAAACGAACGGAATACTCATTGAATTCATTTTGACTAAGTTCCTGTCGCAATTGATTTAATTGCTTACTTTTACCAAGCAATGTTTGTACATGATGACCCACCTCATGCGCAATGACATATGCCATCGCAAAATCACCTGATGCGTTGAATTCCGTTTTCAACTGGTTATAGAAGCTTAAATCAATATATAACTTTTGATCGCCAGGACAATAAAAAGGACCTACTGCAGAGCTCGAAAATCCACAGGCTGTTTGAACTGCGTCCGTATACAGTACTAATGTCGGCTCCTTATAAGTCATGCCATTTTCTTCGAATCGTTCAGACCAGACTGCTTCTGTATCGTTTAACACCACCGAAACAAAATCTGCAAGTTCCTGATCTTCTTCTGTTTCTGTATAAGGAGCTGTCGTAGATTGTTGTTCCCCTTGGATGCCGAGTAATTGCTCTAAAATCATTGTCGGATTTCCGGTAATCAGTGCAATTGCCACCATAATAATGATTCCGACTCCACCAAGTCCGGCAATTCCCTTACCAGATATACTTTTCCCACGACGATCTTCTACGTTGCTACTCTTTTTCCTTCCTCGCCATTTCATATGTGAATCCCTCACCTTGCTATGTTCTATTTATTCACTTCCCCTTTCTGTAAATAGATATTCCTCAACAACTCGCTGGTTAAGTTATAGGCTCTGTTAAAGATTTGTGTTGGTTTTCAAATAATATAGAGCTGAGTAGTTGAATTTGAATCACATCGGTGACGATATCTAGCGGGCAAAATGAAAGATTTTCCGATAAAACCACACGTCCCATGGGGTAACATCGTTCTGCCGATAAACCATGTGAAGCCGTCGAAAAACTGAACGAAGCCATCGAAAAACCGAGTGAAGCCGTCGATAAATTGGACAAAGCCATCGAAAAACCGTGCGAAGCCGTCGATAAATCAGGGAGAAATCAATACTTAATCATCAACAGCGAACTTTAACAAAGCCAAGTTATAAACCAATCAACAAAAAAGCTTGGTGATATTCCACCAAGCTTTCGATTCAGATAATACCTAAGTTTTTCATACCATGATAAATGCCATCATCATCGACTGAGTGTGTCACATGTCGCGCAGCGGCTTTAACCTCTGTTAATGCATTCCCCATAGCCACACCATGTTCCACGTCCGTTAACATTTCAATATCATTCAGCCCATCACCAAAGGCATAAATGTTTTCACTCGGTACATCTAGGTGACTTAACATTTTTTGAATACCAAGCGATTTGGATCCGCCTTTTGGCAAGACATCCACGGACAATGGGTGCCAACGAATAAAATCAAAGTCTGTGAATTTTTCTTCGTATCTCGCTTCTTCCCCTTCTTCACAGAACAATAATGTTTGATATAAATCCCTACCTTTATAGTAGTACGGATCATGGGTAGGAAAATGATTGATTTTTAACGTCATTATACTCTCTTCGATAAAAGGATGTTCAGGTACATTTGCTTTCATATCCTCATGGTCCATAAATACAACAGGATGATTATGGTGAAGTGCATCATTTGTTAACTCAATTAATGAATCAATATTTAAAGGATTTGTAAAAATTACTTCTCCGTTTAGAACAACAAATTGACCGTTATAGCTCACGAACGAATCTAGAGCAAGCTCTTTCAGTAAATCTGTAAACATAAAAGGTGCCCGCCCAGTCGCTATAATAACATGATGACCTTGGCGTTTAGCTTCTTGAATGGCTTCCTTTGTAGATTGAGGTATTTCTTTATCCGAATTCAGGATCGTTCCGTCGATATCGATAAAAATAACTTTTTGATCTTTCATGTCAGTCACTCTTTTCTATTTATCAAAATGCTAGCTCTATTATATCGAGGAATATTAAAAACGCCAAATTATCACGAACCTAGTTTACATAAGAGTAATATGGTCACCTGTTCAGTTTACATAATAAAATTATACTCAACTATTCGGTTAACATAATAAGTTTATGATAATCTAGATTTCTAGAAGTTCCCAATTGTAGTGCCTGCGACTTTACCAGTGAATAAACAGCCACCCAGAAAGGTTCCTTCGAGTGCTCGGTAGCCATGGATCCCTCCTCCACCAAACCCGCTAGCTTCTCCAGCAGCATACAAGCCTTTCAATGAATTACCATCTTCACCCAAAACACGTCCTGATAAATCAGTTTGCAATCCGCCCAGAGTTTTCCGGCTCAGAATATTTAATCGGACAGCAATCAAGGGACCATTTTTAGGATCTAAAATTTTATGTGGTTTTGCTGTCCGGATGATCCGGTCTCCACGAAAAAATCGAGAACCTCTAAGAGCAGCTACTTGAAGATCTTTCGTAAATTTATGATCGATTTGTCGATCCCTTGCTACCAACTGGTGCTTAACTTTCTCATAATCGAGTAATTCCTCTCCACTCAATGCGTTCATTTTGTCCACTAAGGTTTCTAAGTCATCTTCAACAATGAAGTCTTCACCGTGTTTTTTAAACGCTTCTACAGGCTCTGGAGCACCAGAACCCAAACGCTTTAACAGTTGCTTAATGCTTTTACCGGTTAAATCCGGGTTTTGTTCGGAACCGGACAAGGCAAATTCCTTTTCAATAATTTTTTGCGTTAAAATAAACCAAGAATAATCATAGCCTGTTTTCATAATGGCTTCAAGTGTGCTTAATGTATCAAATCCTGGATAATTCGGAGCGTCGAATCGATTCCCTTCTGCATCTAACCAAATGGATGAGGGTCCAGGTAATATGCGAATGCCATGTGCAGACCAGACGGGATTCCAATTTTTTATCCCTTCTGTATAATGCCACATGCGGTCACGGTTAACGATTCGAGCACCTGCTTCCTCTGCAATTTCTATCATTTTACCATCTACATAATCGGGAACGCCTGAAAGCATACTCTTCGGTGGATTCCCTAGTCGCTTGGGCCAATTCCGACGAATCAAATCAAAGTTTGCTCCCACTCCACCACTTGCAACGAGTATTGATTCGGCGTTATATTGAAATTCGCCTGCCGGTTTTCTTGAACTTTTTTCTCCTCGATTAACGGGATCATCTATTAAAATAGTACCGGATACTCCATTAACTTCATTATTTTGGACAATTAACGTATCGACTCGGTGACGTGGCTTGTATGTAACGTTTCCTTTTTGAATATGTTCTTGGATACGTTTTTCAAATGGTGCTACTACTCCAGGACCTGTTCCCCATGTAATATGAAAACGAGGAACTGAATTTCCATGTCCATCCGCTAAGCCACCACCTCGTTCAGCCCAACCGAGGACCGGAAAGAATTTGATGCCCATCTTACGTAACCAAGAGCGTTTTTCACCTGCTGCGAAGTTTAAATATGCTTCTGCCCATTGTTTTCCCCAATAATCCTCGATATCTCGGTCAAAGTTCGCTGAGCCGAACCAATCCTGTCTAGCCAATTCATACGAGTCATGAACCCCCATTCGTCTCTGTTCAGGTGAATCAATCAAGAACAATCCGCCAAAGGACCACCAAGCTTGGCCACCGAATGAGCTTTCTGGTTCTTGGTCCAATAACAATACTTTCTTTCCTCGGTCAGCAATCTCGGCCGTCGCTACTAACCCAGACAACCCTGCTCCAATAACAATTGCATCAAACTTCATATAAATCTCCTCCTAAGTGAAAAACCAGCAGCCGTTTGTCATCAGCTGCTGGTTCTATTACTATGAAATATTAAACTGGATAAACACCATGTTTTCTTTCGGTAAAGTGAAGATTTTTAGATTGATAGGCATCTAACCGAAGTTCTAACGCTTTTCTTAGATTGTCCGGTTCGACAATATCATCAATAACCATTTCAGAAGCTAATCGATATATATCGATATTCTCTTGGTATTCCTTATGTTTTTCTTGGATGAATGCTGGTCGCTCTTCTTCTGGAAGTTCGGCAATCTTATTCGCATATACAGCATTTACTGCAGCCTCTGGTCCCATGACGGCAATTTGGGCTGTTGGTAAGGCAATCGTTACATCCGGTTCAAACGCTGGTCCAGCCATAGCGTAAAGTCCTGCACCGTAAGCTTTGCGAACAACAACAGAGATTTTCGGTACGGTTGCTTCACTCATTGCAGAAATCATTTTTGCTCCATGGCGAATGATTCCAGCTTGCTCAACTCGTGTTCCGATCATGAATCCTGGAATATCAGCTAAGAACACTAGCGGTATATTGAATGCATCACATAATTGAATGAATTTTGCTGCTTTATCGGCGGAGTCATGGAATAATACGCCACCTTTCATTCGTGGTTGGTTGGCGATGATGCCCACGGCTTTTCCATCGATTCGTGCGAGACCGGTAATCAATTCTTTCGCAAAGTTTTTCTTTATTTCACAGAAACTATCCGCATCAATCAAACGTTTGATTAACTGGTGCATATCAAATGGAGCGTTTTGATTTTCCGGAATTATTTCACTGATGGTCTTTTCGAATGAAGCTGGCGATTTAGTTTCAGCTACTGGTGGTTTGCTTCTAAAGTTCTCAGGAAAATACGTTAAATACTTTTGTGTATATGCAATTGCTTCAGACTCGTCTTTTACTAACACATCACCTACACCAGAAACGGATGTGTGCATTTTAGCTCCGCCCATTTCCTCGAGGCTTACTTTTTCACCAATGACCTTTTCTGCCATTCTTGGTGAACCGAGATACATGGAAGCATTGCCATCAACCATAATAACAACATCGCAAAACGCCGGTATGTAGGCGCCGCCTGCAGCAGATGGACCGAATAATAAACAAACCTGTGGCACTCTTCCAGAAAGTTTCACTTGATTGTAAAAAATTCGTCCGGCTCCCCTTCTATTTGGAAACATGTCGATTTGATCAGTAATACGAGCACCTGCCGAATCGACTAAGTAAAGCATAGGCAGCTCTAATTTCATCGCGGTTTCTTGGATTCGAAGAATTTTTTCGACGGTTCGCTTACCCCAAGACCCCGCTTTTACCGTTGAATCATTCGCCATGATACAAACACGTTGGCCATTCACTTTTCCAATGCCAGTGACAACGCCATCTGCCGGAAGTGATCCATCCATGCAGTTAGCAAAAAAGGCATCTTCAACATTAAGATCGTCATCCAGCAGTTTTTTTAATCGATCACGGACAAACATTTTCCCTTTTTCTTTATTTTTTTCATGATATTTTTCCGCACCGCCGGACTCAATATTTCGACGTAATTCTTCATGATTTTCTGTCGTCATGTCGTTACACCCTTTCTGTCTCTTTACAACCTATTTCCCTTGATACTGTGGTTTTCGTTTTTCTTTGAATGCTTGCAATCCTTCTAATCGATCTTCCGTCGGAATCGTTTCTAAATAACACTCTCGCTCGACTTTCAATCCATCAATTTTAGATAGTTCATAACCTTTGTCGATTGCTTTTTTGGCCATTTTGACACCGATTGGTCCATTGCCAGCAATCTGTTTGGCCATCGATAATGCTTGTTCTTCAAGATCCGTTGGTTCAAAAATCTCTTGAACCAAACCGATTTGTTTAGCTTCATCACTTCCAAATCGCTTCGCTGTCAAAATATAATATTTAGCGTTCGCAAGTCCAATGAGTCTTGAAAGACGTTGGGTTCCACCTGCCCCTGGAATAATAGCTAATGATGTTTCAGTCAATCCCATTTTCGCTGAACGGCTCGCTATACGAATATCGCAGCCAAGCGTTAGCTCTAATCCTCCACCGAAAGCAGCACCATTAATAGCCGCAATCGTCGGAATCTTAAGCTGTTCAACCCGTGAGACGAGGTCGCCAATTTTCCCTACAGTTTTAACAACTTCTTCTTCACTCATCGATGCTCGCTCTTTCAAATCCGCGCCTGCACAAAACACTTTTTCGCCGACGGCTGTAATGATTAGTACACGCAGCTGGTCATTTTGCTCAATTTCATCTAATTGCTGATTAAAGTCATCCAGCAATTTCAATGAAAAAGCATTAGCGGCATTCGGTCGATTCAGCTTTAAAATTCCGATCGTTTCATCGACAATCTGAAAATCAATTGTATCCATTGTTTCTCACACCTTTTATTCTTTTGCTCTTACTTGCATTTGCTTACTTGGTAATGCCTGACCAATTTTATCCTGGATAAAGAACCCCGCGTCCGTCAGTCTGTCTAGATCAACACCTGTATCAATGCCCATTTCATGAATCATATGGACAAGGTCGTCCGTTGCAAGGTTTCCTGTAGCCCCTTTGGCATATGGACATCCACCAAGGCCACCCAGTGAACCGTCAAAGGTATGATATCCTAACTGTAAGGCAGTTACCGTGTTTGCTAGCGCCATACCTCTCGTGTCGTGAAAATGCAATGCAATCTGATCTTTTAAAAGAATATGTTCCATTTTGCACAAGAAATCGTGAACTTGACGAGGGTTTGCCACACCTATCGTGTCACCAAGTGAAAGCTCGTCAATTCCCATATCAAAAAGACGCTGACAAACGTCGACTACTTGATTTTCATCTACTGAACCTTCATAAGGGCAACCAAATACAGTTGATACATAGCCTCTGACTGTTTTTCCGGCTTCTTTAGCACCAGTGACAACTTCCTGCAATACTGGATAAGTCTCTTCAATGGATTTATTAATGTTTTTCTTATTATGCGTTTCGCTGGCTGACATGAAAATCGATACTTCATCTACGTCAGCTTCCAATGCTCGCTCCAGCCCCTTCATGTTTGGGACTAGAGCTGCATACGTAACGCCTTCTTTACGTTTGATGGACTGGGCAACCTCAACGGCGTCCTTTAGTTGTGGAATCCACTTCGGGTGTACAAATGAAGTGATCTCAATATAGGATAAGCCTGACTCAGAGAGTTGATTGATCCATGCAATTTTATCTTCCGTAGATATTTCCTTCTTTTCATTTTGCAAGCCATCGCGTGGGCCGACTTCTTTAATCGTAACTTGTTCTGGTAAATCCATAAATGTTCGGTGCCTCCCTAGCTTATTCAATGACAGCGAGAACATCTCCTTCGTTTACAAAGTCACCTTCCGATACTTTTAATTCTTTAATCGTGCCAGCTGATTCTGCCGGAATTGGAATTTCCATTTTCATAGATTCTAAGATAACTACGTCTTGATCCTCTTCTACTTGGTCACCTTCATTTAAAACAATTTTCCATACGTTTCCTGCCATTGATGATTTTAATTCCATTTTATATTCCTCCTATTTGTTTGTTATGTGTTCTTGGATAAATGATGTTTGTGTATTACCATCTTGAAATGCTTGATTAGCAGCTATATTTAACAATAGTGGGATGTTCGTCTTTATTCCTTCTACTTTGTACATGGATAGGGCCGTCTCTAATCGACTGATCGCTTCGTTTCGGTCTTTGCCTTTAACAATCAACTTCGCAACCATTGGATCGTAAAAAGGTGTGATTTTAAATCCTTTTTTTATGGATTGATCATTCCGAATGAATTCCTCTTTTGGAATGATTAAGTCTTCGATTGTACCTGGAGACGGAAAAAACGTCTTCGGATCCTCTGCATAAATGCGGGCTTCAATTGCATGACCCTGGATTTGTACCAGCCCTTGATTAATCGCGAGTTCTTCACCACTGGCAATACGAATCTGTTGTTCAACAAGATCGATGCCTGTGATCTCTTCGGTAACTGGGTGTTCCACTTGAAGTCTTGTATTCATTTCAAGAAAATAATAGTTTTGATCTTCGTCTACTAAAAATTCAAGTGTCCCGGCATTCCGATAGCCTAAGGATTTGACGGCTTGCACCGCCTTTTCACCCATTTCACGTCTTGTTTCTTCCGTTAAAAGTGGTGATGGTGCTTCTTCAATGACTTTCTGATGTCGACGTTGAATGGAACACTCACGATCATATAAATGAACCGCATTTCCGTGATGGTCACCTAGCACTTGGATTTCAACATGGTGGGCATCTTCTATGACT
Source organism: Allobacillus sp. SKP2-8 (assembly GCF_007559355.1). NCBI lineage: Bacteria > Bacillati > Bacillota > Bacilli > Caryophanales > Bacillaceae > Allobacillus > Allobacillus sp. SKP2-8. The sequence continues at coordinate 250,481 of NZ_VMHF01000001.1, forward strand.
TTTTCAATAAATAGAGTGCCGTTACCGAAAAATTGTTCCGCACGGTGTGCATTGGATTCAATCGCTTTTTCCAGCTCCGATTCGCTTTTCACAATCTCCATTCCAATACCGCCACCGCCGTATGACGCCTTTACCATTACAGGGTAACCGATCTCATTCGCAACCTCTTTTGCCGCGTCAACTGTTTCAACGGGTTCGTTTGTACCCGGAATAATGGGAACTCCCGCTTCTTCCATCGCTTTTCTTGCGGATAATTTACTGCCCATTTTTTCAATCACATCTGGTGTCGGTCCAATAAAGGTAATGCCCTCTTCCTCGCAACGTCTAGCAAATGAAGCATTTTCACTTAATAGTCCATACCCTGGGTGAATCGCTTCTACTTCGGCTTCTTTGGCAATTTCGAAGATTTTATCCATGTTTAAATAGCTTTCATTGACACGTGATCCCCCAAGAGGATAAGCAACATCTGCTTCTTCCACATACGGTGAGTCTTCATCCGGGTCGGAATATACGGCCACGGACTTAATGTTTAATTGCTTACATGTTTTGATGATACGTGAAGCTATTTCTCCTCTGTTTGCGATTAGAATAGATTGAAACATAATAACCTCCTGTAACTGTGACTTAGTCGATTTGAATTAAATCTTTTGCTTGTTCTCTTAATCGGTATTTTTGAACTTTCCCACTTGCTGTCATTGGGTATTCTTCTGTCAACTCAATGTATTTCGGAATTTTATGATGCGAGATTTTACCTTTACAGAACGATTTGATGTTTTCTTCTGTTAAATTGGCACCTTCTTTTGGAATGATCCAGGCCATTAACTCTTCACCGTATTTTGGATCTGGTACACCGACGACTTGAACATCCAACACATCCGGATGTGTAATGATGAATTCTTCAATCTCCCGTGGGTAAATATTTTCTCCACCACGGATGACCATGTCTTTCATTCTACCAGTCACTTGGAAATAACCATCTTCATCCATGATTCCGATATCACCCGTATGCAGCCATCCATCCTCATCAATCGTCGCATTCGTCTCTTCTTCATTTTTATAATAACCTGCCATGACGTGGTAACCACGAGTCACGATTTCACCAGGTTCATTTGGAGGAAGTGTTTGATTTGTACCTGGTTCAACGATCTTTGCTTCGACATTCGGATGAACTTTTCCAACGGATGTCGTTCGGATTTCTATTGAATCAGTCGGTCGAGTTTGTGTAAAAACGGGCGATGTTTCTGTTTGTCCGTAACAGATGGTTACTTCAGAAGCACCCATTTTATGAATGACATCATTCATGACTTCTTTCGGACAATTGGAACCGGCCATGATTCCTGTACGAAGTGACGAGAGATCAAATTGGTCAAATTCAGGATGATTCAACTCTCCAATGAACATTGTCGGAACACCGTGTAATGCTGTACATTTTTCATCTTGAACAGCTTGTAAAACAACTTCAGGATTGTATTGTTCAATCATCACCATTGTGCCTCCTTTGGAGACTGTTGCTAACGTACTCATCACACAGCCGAAACAGTGAAAGAGTGGCACTGGCACACATAAACGATCTTCACCTGTAAAATTCATTCCCTCGGCAACCTGTTTTCCGTTGTTGACGATATTATAGTGGGTCAACATCACACCTTTAGGAAAACCGGTTGTACCTGAAGTGTATTGCATGTTGATAATGTCATCGTGATGAAGTGATTCTTTTCTTTTTCGTAGATCTTCATCTGAAACATCTTTTGCTTTTTGCAGTAACTCATCCCATGTGTAGCAGCCTGCAATTTGTTTTTCCCCTAGAACGATGACTCGTTTTAATTTCGGAACTTTATCACTGTTCAGTTGCCCCGGTTCACTGTTTTTCAGTTCGGGAGCTACTTCATTAACGATATCTACATAGGATGTTCCTTTAAAATTTTCTGCTAGAATTAATGTTGTTGTGTCTGATTGATTCAGTAAATATTCCAATTCTGCTGCTTGATAACTGGTATTCACCGTCACTAATACAGCGCCCATTTTTCCTGTAGCAAACTGAGTCAAGACCCATTCCGGTTTATTGTCAGCCCAAATTGCGATATGCTCACCTTTTTCAACACCGAGAGCCATAAGCGCTTTAGCTGTCTCATTCACTTTTTCATCGAACTCTTGATAAGTCCAACGAATACCCTTCTCAGGATAAACGACAGCTTCATGGTTTGGTCTCTCATCCACTTTTTCTTCTAGCAATTCGCCAATGGTTGACGTCAGTAGACTCATATGCAATCCTCCTTTTTAATCTAGCATCCTAATTGCCGAGCGATCACCATTCGTTGAATTTCTGAGGTTCCCTCACCGATTTCCAACAGCTTGGCATCCCGTAAAAATCGTTCAACTTCGTATTCTCTCATGTAACCATAACCACCAAGTATTTGAATTGCTTGGTTTGCTGATCGCGTCGCCGTTTCTGTTGCAAACAATTTTGCATAAGCAGCTTCTTTCGTAAACGGCTTTCCGTTATCTTTCAGCCATGCGGCTTTCATAACCATATTGCGAGCCAATTCGACTTCCATAGCCATATCGGCCAATTTAAATTGAATCGCTTGGAAGGAAGAAATTGGTTTCCCAAACTGTTTCCTTTCCTTCGCATAAGCCAACGCGCGGTCCAGCGAAGCTTGAGCAATTCCGACACCTAACGCTGCAATTGAAATTCTTCCGCCATCTAACGTACGCAAAAATTGCTTGAAGCCAGCGTCAGGATCACCTAATAGATTCTCTTTTGGAACTCTTACATCTTCTAATACAATTTCAGCTGTGTTAGAACCTCTGACACCCATTTTATCGTAATTATCAGAAATTTTTAAGCCTGGACTATCGGTTGGAACGATAATTGCTGAAATGATATTTTTACCTCGAGAATCTTTTCCGGTAACGGCCGTTACAATAATTTGCTTGGCATAGGAAGCATTTGTAATAAAGCACTTCTCTCCGTTGATTACGTATTCGTCACCTTCCAGGTTGGCTGTTGTTTTTGTCCCACCGGCATCAGAGCCTGCATTTGGCTCCGTCAATCCGAATGATCCTAGCGCTTCCCCTTCTGCAAGCGGTTTCAAAAATTTCTTTCTTTGTTCGTCCGTTCCAAACATATAAATCGGACTGGAACCAAGTGAAACAGCTGCCGCATAGCTTAGTCCTGTACTCCCACATACACGACCAATTTCTTCAACGGCTAGTGCATAGGTTACAGTATCGCCGCCAGAACCACCCTCTTCTTCCGGAAAAGGAATTCCCAGTAACCCTAGTTCACCCATTTCTTTAAATAGATCTTCGGGAAAATCAGCCTTTGTGTCAATATCAATTGCCCTTGGCTTGATTTTGTCTACCGCAAAATCGCGAACCATCTTTCTCGTCATTTCCTGTTCTTTCGTCAATTCGAAATTCATGAACATTCCTCCCTTAATTGCTTTTATTGAATTTCAAAGCCACACACTATTGAGACCGACTGGTTGGTCTGTAAACTCTTAAATAAAAACGCTTTGAATTAAGCGATTGTTAGATACTTCAAAAATTCAATTCGACGTATAATGAAGAAGCTTCATACTCTTTTAGGGCTTCATCTGTCAGTAAGCCATGCATTAAAAGGTCTATATAGACAGATGACACTTGTTCAATATCCTTCTCACCATCTCGTTGATACCATTTATACGTCCAGTTGACCATGCCTAGAATTGACATCGTGGTGATCGTTGGAGGTAAACTTCCTCTGAAATCTCCAGATTGCTGACCATCATTGATCACTTCATAGATGATTCGTTTGAACTCATTCCGTTTTTGTTTAATGATTTCTTCATATTCTTGTTTTAAATACTTATTTTCTTGATAAAAAACGGTAATATGTTCATTGTACAGGTCAAACACACGAACAAAAGACTTTAAAATTTCATGCAACTGTTTCATTGGGCGGTCATATTTTTCTTTTGCCGAGTGTGCTTCACTTAGAACATATGTAATAAACTTATCGTGGATGACATATAAAAGTTCATCTTTTGATGAAAAATGATGATAAAATCCGCCTTTTGATGTCGCAGAATCATTCACTAAATCTTGAACGCTCACACCGTGGAAGCCTTTCTCAGAAAATAACTTCAATGATGAAGCGATGATTTTCTCACGTAAACTCATGACCCCTCCCCACCTTTTTTATCATATTATCACATTTGTTAAAAAAGTAAAACAATTCACTTATTTTTTTAATGATAAAGAGGCTGAGATCACATTGTTGTCATCTCAGCCTCTTTTAAATAACACTGTATTTTGTTTAGATTGATTTTTTTCTCTACCGATTAAAATCAATGAAATAAACCGGCGTCCTTAGATTTTTTCATCAATTTGTCTGTATGTTTGTTAATTACATTTTTCAGTAACGTTCCGAATAACAAGGCTCCGATCCCAAATAAACTGAGAATAATCATGTCGTGAATTGCCGACTCCCATATAATGCCCCCGACCGCTTCACGCATTAAATCAATTGCATAGGTGAAAGGAAGGAATGGGCTAATTGCCTGGAACAGTTTTGGTAATAAAATAACTGGGTACGTACCACCTGCACCAGCAATTTGCAGAACGAGTAAAACAATGACCATTGCTTTTCCGACATCGCCAAAGACCGATACGAGTGTATAGATCAATGTCATAAAAACGATACTAATTATCAATCCGAATAAGACAAACCAAACAGGATGTGCAATATACGAACCAATCAATAACCAGTCACCTAACGTTACGACAAGAGTTTGCAATAATCCGATTGTAAGGAAGGTAAACATCCTACCAAAGTAACGTTCTCGGCCAGTTAGACCTTCTCTATCATGTACATCAACGGCCAGTAATGAAATCAGCAACAAACCACCGACCCATATAGCTAAAACAGTATAAAATGGCGTCATTCCTGAACCATAGTTTGGAATTGGGAAGAGCTCATTTTTGCTCAACTTGACAGGTTCCTCAAAAAAGTTTTTTTCTGCTTCAGGATCATTCCGTAATAATTCGATCATTTCATTAATATCTGTTTCACCCTGAATTTCTCGAATTCGATCCGCGAGTTCATTGATTTTACTATTCACATATGGATATTCACCAAGAATCGTATTCAACATTCCTTGACCATCACCAATATGGGTTTCAGTACTGGACAAGACTTCTTTAACTTCCGGAATTGTTGACTTGATCTCTGACAAAATATCATCTGCACTCGTTAACGTTTGTTGAGCATCGCTAATTTTTTGTTTCACTACCGGCTCAATATTTTCTTTATAGTATTTCAAAAAATCCCCTATTTTATTTGCTGTGTTAGCAGATAACTCCTCTAAGTCTGTGACAACAGAGTCGACTTCCTGTTTTTTATCCTCAATAAATGCAGTGATATTTTGACCATTATCTTGCACTTCCTCAAGCGCCTCACGTAATATGCTTAGTCGTTCCAATGCATCATCAATCACTTGATCATTATCACTGTTGTTATTTTGGATGTCCTGTTGGTTACCATTTTGCTCATGATTTTCCTGATCTGTTGAACCGTCTCCATTGCTCTCATTTTCTTGCTCACTGTCTTTATTTTGTTGTGCTTGATTCATTTCTTTCAGCTGTTTTAAATCACTTTCAATTTCATCCAAACGACTAGTCGCATCATCCAATGAACGATCAATGCTTTGTTGCAGCTCTTTCCCTTCACTGAAGTCAATATTCATATTTTTTGCATCTTGAAGTAGTTTGTTAATATCTTCCGCGGTGTTTTGAGCCTTCTCCAAATCCGTTTCAATTTGGGGTGCCATTTCATTTAACCGATCTTCAGCTTTTGATAATAAATCAGCTGTTTCATTCACAGTTTGAAGACCATCATTTGTTGTCCGTTCAGCTTTTGGCAATTTGTTTTGGGCTTTATTAATAATCGATTGTGCATTTTTCGTGTCTTCAAGTCCGTTCGAGACCAACTCGTATATTTCTGGTAACTGTTTCTCCATCTCAAAAATATAATTTTCAAACTGCTTGATATCTGGTAACTTATCGTTCAACTCTATGCCAATATCATCAAACATCTCAAAAATAACGCCATTCACTGCAGAAATAAAATTACTGCTAACCTGTTGTACTATCGTGCTAGCACCTTTATCCGTTATTTTTGGTGAAACAGCATTAATTTTTTCGTTTACGTAATATTCCATCTCGCTCTTTTTAGGTTCATTGGATATAACCGATGATAAATTTTCCGAGAAATCCTCTGGTATGACAATAACCGCGAAATAATCACCATATTTTAAATTTTTCATTGCTTTTTCTCGGTTCGTGAAATGCCAATCCATTGACTGATTGTTTTCAAGTGTTTCGACTAGGTCTGTACCCACATTAATTTTGTTTTCCTTAATCTCGCCTCCTGAATCTTCATTGACAACACCGATTGGAATTTGATTGGTTTGACTATAGGGATCCCATGAGGCTTCTATATTAAACCACGCGTATAAAGAGGGTAATAAAATAAGTCCGCCAATTAAAATAGCAGCGACCCAATTACGTGATATATTCTTCAAATCTTGGAAGTAAATTTTCCAGCTGTTCTTCATGTATATACCTTCTTTACTTTTGATCGTTTAGGTTTTGCTCTTATTTAGGATGATCAAAATCGCTAGAATATTTTGTTATGAATAATCAAGGGTCTCCATGCCTTTACTTCTTACTACATACTAACCCATTTTAAGACCTCACAGAAATGCCCGTGATAACGGAGTATCATGGACAAGATATTGTTTCTTCATTAAGAATTTTCTCCAGGATCAATGAGATTACTCACCCGAAGTGAAATACTCCCGGTAACGAGCCTCTACTTGCGTATCGATCACTGGTCCGGTTTGATCTGTGTCTACCACAAATGACCCATTACTGTACCTGTCGGCTGTTTTTAGGTTCAATGGCATAACTGTTTCAATTATACCTTTCTCTGTTCGTAGCTGGACGGTTGTGTCTTCGCTAACTAAATGGAAACCAACAAGCTGATGTGCATTCCGCTTCAGTTCTCTCAGCATCGCTAACCCACGTTTCGCTCGAGTGCTTTGCTCGAACTGTGACAGATTCATTCGTTTACATGCACCACGATGTGTGACGACAAAAAGTGACGGATCACTTAAGTCATCAAAAATCTCACCATTAATAATGTATTCGTCTTTCTTCAGCTGCATGGATTTTACACCACCGGCTTTAATTCCTATAGGGTTAACTTCTGACTCATGGAACCAGAGACCAAACCCTTTATTGTTAGCAATGAATATCTCTTGATTTCCATCCGTCAAATGTACATTGATCACTTCATCTTCTTTTTTCAGATTCATTCCATTAATCGGTCGTGAATACCGCTGAACTTTATACAGATTTAATGAAGTCTTTTTGATCATGCCATTTTTCGTGACCGATAAAATATATTGCGTCTCAGTAAATTCTCGTACTGGAATGGCTTTGATCACTTTTTCATCACTAGGAATAGAAATGATGTTCGCTACGTGTTGTCCCATATCTTTCCATTTTATATCTGGAAGTTCATGGATGGGGATGTACAAGTAGTTACCTTTGTTTGTGAACACAAGTAACGTATCAGTTGTGTTAACCTCCATTAATTGAATGAGTTCATCTCCCTCTTTTCGCTGGAGATCTTCAATGCTTGAGGCACCAAATGAACGAGTGCTTGTCCGCTTGATATAACCATCCCGCGTCAAGGACACAACGATATCTTCTGAAGGGACCAAAACTTCTAAATTGATGGTTAAGTCTTCTATCTCATCTTCAATCCGAGTACGTCGCTCATCATTATGATTTTTCTTGACTAGTCGAAGCTCGTCCTTGATGACTTTCTTCAGAACTTCTTCATTACCGAGAATCTCTTGTAAGCGAGCAATCGTTTCTCTCAACTTACTTGCTTCTTCTTCCAAGTCGGTTACATCAGTGTTGGTCAATCGATAAAGTTGAAGCATGACAATGGCTTCAGCTTGTTTTTCTGTAAAGTTATAAGCGGCGATTAACCGTTCTTTTGCATCTTTTTTGTTTTGCGAGGCACGGATGGTCGCGATGACATCGTCTAAAATTGAAATAGCGTAAATTAAACCTTCAACGATATGTGCTCTTGCTTGGGCTTTATTTAAATCATATTCAGATTGGCGTATAACAACGTCTCTTTGGTGATTGATATAAGCATCTAATAAACCCGGTAAGCTCATAAGTGTCGGTGTGCGATCAGAAATGGCAATCATATTGAAATTGTAGTTCACTTGAAGGTCCGTATTTTTATAAAGGTAATTTAAGACCCCTTGACTATCAGCATCTTTCCTAAGTTCAACGACAATTCGTAAGCCCGTTCGATCTGTTTCATCGCGAATTTCGTTGATGCCTTCGACTTTCCGGTCAATGCGAAGTTCATCCATCCGTTTGACTAAGTTGGCTTTATTCACCTCATAGGGGATCTCTGTAATGACAATTTGCTCCCGGCCGCCCCTTAGCTCTTCTATTTCAGCCAACCCTCGAACGACTACTCTTCCTCTTCCGGTTTCATAAGCTTTTTTAATTCCTGCTTTACCTTGAATGATTCCACCGGTCGGAAAGTCAGGTGCAGGCATTTTTTCCATTAATTTATCCAGCGAGGCATTCGGATGGTCAATTTTGTAAATGACTGCATCGATGACTTCTCCTAGGTTATGAGGAGGAATATCAGTTGCATAACCGGAAGA
>NZ_VMHF01000001.1:259250-304636 GCF_007559355.1 Allobacillus sp. SKP2-8
AATGCCTGTGGACCCATTGACGAGTAGATTCGGGAACTTGGCTGGCAATACGACAGGTTCATAAGATGTATCATCAAAGTTCTCAATGAACTCAACCGTATCTTTACCGATATCCCTCAGTAATTCGGAAGCAATACCAGAAAGGCGGGCTTCCGTGTAACGCATGGCCGCTGGTGGATCACCATCAACGCTCCCATTATTCCCATGCATTTCAACAAGTTCTTGACGTAATTTCCATCTTTGACTCATCCGTACCAAAGCTTCATATACAGAGCTATCACCATGTGGATGATAGTTACCGATGACAGTACCTACTGTTTTAGCCGATTTTCGGAAAGCTTTGTCATGTGTATTTCCTTCTTCATACATGGCATATAAAATTCTTCGTTGTACAGGCTTTAGCCCATCCCGCACATCGGGAAGGGCACGTTCTTGAATAATATATTTACTATAGCGTCCAAACCGGTCGCCTATTACTTCTTCTAAAGGTAAATCCATTAAGTTCGCTTCTTCGGCCACTTTGTTCACTCCTAGTTAACCAGTCTATCATTTTCCAGTATTGTGTCGTTCTCTTCTAAACCGAATTCGACATTGCTTTCAATCCATTTCCTTCTTGGTTCAACTTTATCGCCCATCAACGTTGCTACACGTCGTTCTGCTTTTGCAACGTCTTCAATGGTCACACGTATAAGCGTCCTAGTTTCTGGGTTCATCGTCGTTTCCCATAACTGGTCATCATTCATTTCACCAAGACCTTTATATCTCTGAATGGTATAACCGGATTTATACTTCTTCAATAATTCATCCATTGCACGTTCGTCCCAAGCATAGTCTTCCTTGTATGTCTTCCCCTTACCTTTGGAAATTTTAAATAAAGGTGGTAGGGCAATGTAGATCTTCCCATGCTCTATTAGTGGTCTCATATATCGATAGAAAAAAGTCAGCAAAAGCACTTGAATGTGCGCGCCGTCCGTATCAGCATCCGTCATGATGATGACTTTTTCATAATTCGAATCTTCTATCGAAAAATCTGCTCCGACGCCTGCATTAATCGTATGAATGATGGTTGAAATCTCTTCGTTTTTGAAAATATCATCGATTTTGGCCTTTTCTGTGTTAATGACCTTGCCTCGAAGCGGAAGAATCGCTTGAAAACGCCTGTCTCTTCCTTGCTTTGCGGAACCACCTGCGGAATCACCCTCTACGAGAAACAACTCGTTTTTGTTTGGGTTTTTCGATTGCGCAGGCGTTAATTTACCACTAAGTAACGCATCTTTTCGTTTGCGCTTTTTACCATTTCTTGCATCTTCACGTGCTTTACGGGCAGCTTCTCTTGCTTCTCTTGCTTTAATCGCCTTTTTAATCAACAACTGTGCAATTTCAGGATTTTCTTCAAAGAAAAAGGTCAACTTTTCACCTAAGACATTTTCCATGGCACTTTTTGCTTCAGGTGTCCCGAGTTTACTTTTCGTCTGCCCTTCAAATTGCAATAAATCTTCTGGAATACGGACTGAAATAACAGCTGTCAAACCTTCACGAATATCGTTTCCATCTAAATTTTTAGCCTTTTCTTTCAATAACTGCTTGTTTCTTGCATATTCATTGACTGTACGGGTAATCGCCGTTTTCGCTCCAGACTCATGCGTTCCTCCGTCGATTGTTCGCACATTATTGACAAATGACAGGATGTTCTCTGAGTAACCATCATTGTATTGGAATGAAAAATCGACTTCAATTTCATTGTGGATACCTTCAAATGAAATGATTTCATGTAATCCGTCTTTTTCTTCATTCAGATAAGCAACAAATGCTTCAAGACCTTCTTCATACAAGAATTCATCTTTCATATCATTCCGTTCATCAATCAATTCAATTTTGACACCTTTTAATAGAAAGGCAGTTTCTCTTAGACGCTCAGCTAATAATTCATATTGAAAGCGTACCGTTGAAAAAATCGTCGGATCCGCTTTAAAGGTAATCTTTGTACCAGTTTTATTCGTATTTCCATGTTCTTCAAGTGTGGTAGCTGGCTTCCCACCATTTTCAAATCGCTGACGAAACTTCTTTCCATTCCTGAAAATATCAACTTCAAGCCATTCAGATAGTGCGTTAACAACGGAAGCACCAACCCCATGCAAGCCACCACTGGTCTTGTAACCACCTTGGCCGAATTTACCTCCTGCATGAAGTACCGTCAGAATAACTTCCGGCGTTGGCTTTCCGGTCTTATGCATGCCTGTTGGCATTCCGCGTCCCGCATCAATGACTGAAATTGACTCATCTTTATGTATCTTTACGGTAATCACTTGTCCATAACCCGCTAACACTTCATCAACAGCGTTATCAACAATTTCAAAAACTAAATGATGCAGTCCCCTATGATCCGTGCTGCCAATATACATACCAGGCCTTTTACGGACTGCGTCTAGACCTTCGAGCACCTGAATCGATTCATCGGTGTAATTCTGCTTATGATCACTCAATCAAATAACTCCCTTCCAAAACAACTCATCTATTTAATTTCGCTAATTGTTCTCTGTACATTTCACGATAGAAACAGAAAATCCCTGCAAGAGAGCAGAGATTTCAACCAATTGGTTAAGAATTTCCGATTTGTACAGCATGTACAACTTTAATGCATAAGTCCATTATGACGGTAAAATCATGTTCTTTCAATATACCATAAGCTTCTTCATTTTCTACACCTAGTTGAGCCCAAAAGACTTTGCAATCGGTTGTGACTGCATCTTTAGCGATATCCGGAAGAAATTCAGATCGTCTGAACACATTGATGATATCAATTGACTCTGGTACTTCAGCTAATGTTGGATAACTTTTTTCACCAAGCACTTCATCGACTGTAGGGTTGACGGGAATAATCCGATATCCATTTTCCTGCATGATTTTCGCTATTTGATAGGATGTTCTTTCCGGCTTATCGGATAGACCTACGACAGCAATGGTTTTGGCATTCTGTAAAATATTTTTTAGCGTTTCGTTCGAAGGGTTCTGCATAACCGTTCACTCCTTTGCGCTTCTTACCTATTAGAATAGCTTTTTTTGAAATTATTCTCAACTAATCAGTTAGGTACTTGCATAATTACTTCTTCTTTATTGCTATAACTTCTGATAAAATAACACTAGGTCTTAAAGACAGATGGTAACTACCTTACAAGAAACATGTTACAAAATTATTTGTAAAGGGAGAGTTTCAATGGACTATGTTATATATTCTATTATTGCATATTTATTAGGGTCAATTCCGTTCAGTTTGGTCATCGGTAAAACTTTTTATCAAACGGACATTCGCGAACACGGTAGTGGAAATCTTGGAGGCACCAACACATTTCGAGTACTCGGATGGAAAGCCGGTTTGGCTGTAACCATTTTGGACATCTTAAAAGGTACACTTGCTGTTGTGCTTGTCTATCTTTTTGCCGCACAGTTGGAACCCTTAATCGTTGGTGCATTTGCGGTAATCGGGCACTCATTTCCGTTGTTTGCCAAATTTAAAGGCGGGAAGGCTGTAGCCACTTCTGGTGGTGTGCTTCTTGGGGTTAGTCCATTATTATTTGCTATTATTTTTGTTTCGTTTTTCGTCTTTTTAAAGATATCAAAATACGTCTCCCTATCATCCATGCTAACAGGCGTTGTCGCCGTTATTGTTGCGCTATTCATGAGACATATCGGATTGATTATCGTGACGGTGTTATTGGCTACTTTTGTAATCTATCGTCACACGGATAATATTAAACGAATCAAAAATAAAACGGAACCAAAAATTACATGGCTTTAACGTTTGAGTGATGGGAATAAAGAACAATAAGAGGTGAATATACAGTGAAAAAGATACATGCGTATCGTTTGATGATTGGAATGCTCTTCGTAGTCGTTCTCATTTTATTGTTCTTGCCAACACTTTCCGACAAAGAAACAGAAACGTCCTTCGACTCTGAAGCACACGAAGAAACTCGATACTCTAACCTTTCCTCAAAAAACAAACCTAGCTATGAAACATCCATTACATTGAATGCTATTGGTGATATTCTCGTGCACCAACCGGTTTATGAAGACGCCAAAACAGAAGACGGGTATAATTTTAAGCCAATGTTCGAACCTGTAAAGTCATTGATTTCGGATGCAGACATAACCATCGCTAACCAAGAAACGATTTTAGGTGGTGCAGAACTTGGCCTTTCAACATATCCCTCATTCAACTCACCGTATGAGGTTGCTGATGCTCTCCAATATGTCGGCGTGGATATCGTGTCCATGGCAAACAATCATACATTGGACCGTGGTGAGCAAGCAATCATGAATGCAACGGATTATTTAAGGAAAATTGATATGCGCTATGTTGGATCCTATCGTAATGAAGAAGATCGAAACACGCCTCGTATCCTGACTAAAAAAGATATTTCAGTCGGCTTTCTTTCTTATACGTATGGAACGAATGGCATTCCGGTCCCAGAGGGAAAAGACTATTTAGTCAATTATATTGATCAGGAAAAAATAGTAACGGATATTGAAAATTTACAAGACAAAACAGATTTCGTTGTTGTCAGTATGCATTTCGGCACACAATACGAACCTTTGCCGAATGACGAACAAATTTATCTAGTCGATTTACTCACGAATAACGGAGCCGATGTCATCATCGGTCACCACCCTCATGTGTTGCAACCCGTGGATTGGATCTCAAGCGAAAATAGCCATGATCGTTTTGTTATGTACTCACTAGGTAACTTTTTATCCAATCAAGATGGACTTGATCGAAATATCGGTGCAATCTCACAAATTAAACTCACAAAGAAAAGAACACACAATGAAACAAGTTATCAGATTTCAGATGCTCAAATGATTCCAACGTATAATTACTCAGAGAACAATCGGAATTTTAAGATTGTCCCTCTTTCAGATGCTGATCAATATGACTTAAAAAATGCTGATCAAATTTACCAAGAAACCATCAAACATTTGCAATCATTCACCGATAAAATTGACTTTCCGACAAACTTCGGGGCGGTTCAATAAATTGAAACAATCCTTTTGAATCGTGTATACTAGAGGTTGTGGTTACAGTGAGATTGCTTTAACCAGAAAGGAGATCTAGATATGGACAACTCATACAATCCAAAACAACTTCCCAGTAAAGAAGAAAGACATAAATTATTCGGTTCTGTACCGCCAGGACCTCGAACAAAGCCTCATGAAAAAGAAAAAATGAAGGATTTACAAAATACAAAGCAAAATTTCTTATTTGAATTAGATGCAGTTGGTATTTCAAATGTTAAACATCCGATTGAAATTACTAGTTCGATGGTACCGGAGACACAGACGACAATCGGTAAATTCTACTTTGCTTCCTCGATCTCCCAAGATTCAAAAGGAACAAATATGAGCCGATTTACTGAACAATTGCATCATTATCATAGCGAAGGTTTTACCTTGAGCATTGAATCATTGAAGCAATTTACCCGTGATTTAAAAGAACGACTTGAACAAAAAGACGCAGAAGTGAAAGTCGAGTTCCCTTGGTTTTTTGAACGTAAAGCCCCTTATACAGATATGGCTGGGATGAACCATGCAGATGCTTGGATTCACGTTCGTTATGATGAGCATGATCATCACCAAATAACTGTCGGCCTTTCCGGTAAAGTGACTACTTTATGTCCTTGCTCTAAGGAAATTAGTGAATATAGCGCGCACAATCAACGAGGTAACATGACGATGGAAGTTGAGCTTGTCGAAGATTTTGATGAGCGTCAAACAGATTGGAAGGCCATGTTGCTTGAAGCTGCAGAATCCAATGCCAGTGCAAGAATCCATCCTGTTTTAAAACGACCGGATGAAAAAATGGTTACTGAGCAGGCTTATGAAAATCCACGATTTGTCGAAGATATGGTACGCCTTGTAGCTGCTGATCTTTATGAACTTGATATCATTGAAAAGTTTTACGTTGCGTGTGAAAACGAAGAATCCATTCATCTACATGATGCAATCGCTTCGGTAACTTATGATAAACGTACGGAATAATGATAAAAAGGTCTGTTGTGTATGAAATATTTGTTGATTGGGCTAGTCAAATTGTATCGGAAATGGATTTCACCACTTCTAGGACCCTCGTGTAGGTTTCAGCCTACATGCTCTGAATTTAGCTTAACCGCTATCCAGCGCTTTGGCGCTTTTAAAGGGTTGTATTTAAGTATAAAAAGAATCTTGAAATGCCATCCATTCCATCCTGGCGGCTTCGATCCTGTACCTGACCTGAAGAAACAGGAAAAATCTAACCATTCATAAGGTTGATTGTCAATTTGAAATAGGCATAAAAAAAAGCTGTTCCTTTCCATCCGTTTGGATTAAAGGAACAGCTTTCTCTATTTAAATCGATTTAATTGTTCAAGCATACCTTCTGCTTTTAAAATATCTTCTTGGAAACTTCCAATCAGGTCATAATGAGGATACTTTTCGTGGAAATCAATCCATTCTCTTTTCAACCCATGTTTCTTTCCCCAAGCAACTAGCTTCTCTACATCACAACAACCGACTTTAGTGACGGTTTTCATGGATGGAAAACGATGATCTAACCAATAATGTGTTAAAAAAGCAATTTCTCCGTTTTCAACGTCTTTTTTCCATTGAACAAGCTCTTCTCTTTTAATTCCAAATGCCATTTTTTACGACTCCACTGCATTTAAATAAGTCTCATGTAGTTTAGGGAAATGCTTTTTGATTGAAATCGGTCTAAAATTCGATTTTTTGACGCAAACATGGGTCGATGTACCAGTAACAGATAGCTGATTATCTTCTGTATAAACTTTATATGAATAAGTTACACGAAACCCATTATATTCTGATATTTTCGTTTCGACTCTCGCGGTTTGTCCATATCTCACAGGCGTCTTATAAGATGCTTGTATGTCTATGACTGGTGCTAAGATCCCTTCTTGTTCCATCGCTAAATAATCAAATCCTAACTGTTCAATCAGCCGGGTCCGTCCGATTTCAAACCAAACAAAATAATTTGAATGATAGACAACCCCCATTTGGTCTGTTTCTTGATAACGTACTGTAACATCTGTTTCATTGATAACCATTTTGCTTCTCCCTTTCTTTTCTCTTTAATCTTATCTTATCGTATCATATTTTTTGGTAAATCCGCATGAATGAAGAGGAGTTATCGCTCATACTTGATATTTTAAAGAGGGAATATTTTCTCAAGGAAGATGCTTACTTTAGTTTACATAATAATAGTTATGTAACTTAAATTGTTTTGTACGATGTAAAAATACCCCGTACAAAGAAAAAATTCTTCGTACGAGGTAGTCCATAAGTTTAATCTTCTAGACGTTGCTGATACGCATGTTCATCTCGAACTTCATCTCTCATCGCTTCTAGTGATTCTCTTCTTTTCTCATTCTTTTGTCGTATTTGTTCCTTCTGTTCGTCAGAAGCTGTTTCCATTGATGCTTCTGCTTCTCTGAGATTTTGAATCGTATGTTGAATATTTTCTTGTAGTTTCTCAACGTTATCCGAACGATCATCTGGATTTGGATTTCTATCTGACACAATAACCACTCTCCTTCTATTCTTTATTCATTGAGTAGTTTGTCAGAATAGGTGAATGTTATGCATGAGGACTAGCCTGCTTGACCACTTCAAACTTCTGATCCAACCGATCATATATTTTATCGATTTCTTTTGGATCTTTCATGATTCGGTCTTTTTCCTGCTGAATCAGTGTTTGAAAAGATACTTGGTTATTTCTTCGCATCAATCATAACTTCCTTCCTACATAGATTTTCGATTTACATCTACTATGTAGAATTGTCCAATTAAAGCTTTTTTATACTTAATCAAGCTTTTTTATTTTTTCTTCCATCTCTTCATAAGTCATCGGACCAACGTTTTTAGGAAGTTGGATAACCCCATCAGAATTCACAAAATATGTTACAGGCATACTCATCGCCTGGTAACGAAGAAGAACTTTTCCAGATTCATCTAGTAGAATTGGAAAAGTAAGATCTCTTTCTTCCACGAACTCACGAACTTTATCAACTGACGCCTCGGAGTGCAACGCATTCACAGCAACGATTTCTACATCATCATATTTCTCTTGAATTTCTTGCATATGAGGCATTTCCTTTCGGCAAGGTGGGCACCATGTTGCCCAAAAATTCACGAAAACTTTTTTACCTTTAAAATCTTGTAATTGTTTTGTTTGACCATCCAACGTTTTCAACTGAAAATTCGGCGGTACATCGCCGACTTCAATATCTGTTGTGTCTACATCCATTCCTTCTGGCTGAATGAACATCATTCCATCTTCAGCATCGTTTTGAGCATTTTGGTTATCTTCCACAATATTATATACAATCACACCGCTCAGTGTAATGACCACACCTAGTGCGATCAGTCTTTTGATAATCATACGGGGCTTCCTCCTTTATTCTTCTCACTCACGATAATAATGCATGCGATTAAAGAAAACGTAATTTCAATCATTTATTCCATCATATCAAAAGAAAAGTTTCATCAGTAACATGGAAGATAACAAAACTGTGAAATACGTAGCTTTCTGACCATCATTGAATGCAAAAAACCCGAGAGTCGACAAATTCGACTCTCGGGTTTACTTTTTATTTAATCCTTACACTGTTTCTAGTTTGTTACGTAGGACAAGTTGTAAGATACCACCATGACGGTAATAATCTAACTCAACGTCACTGTCGAAACGTGCAACGACTTCGAATTCAGTCTTCTTGCCGTCTTCATCAGTCGCAGTTACTTTTACGAGACTTCCTGGTTTAACGTCTTCGTTAACGTCAACATCAAATGTCTCTTTACCAGTTAGACCAAGTGATTCAATCGTATCGCCTTTTTGGAACTGAAGTGGCAATACACCCATCATCACTAAGTTTGAACGGTGAATTCTTTCAAAGCTTTCAGCAATTACCGTTTTGATCCCTAGTAAGTCTGTACCTTTGGCAGCCCAGTCACGGGAGCTTCCCATTCCGTAGTCACTACCTGCGATAACAACCAAACCAGTGTCATCCTCTTGATAACGCATTGCTGCATCATAAATAGGCATAACTTCTCCAGTTGGCCAGTACGTTGTATAACCGCCTTCTTTTCCGTTGGCAATTTCATTACGGATTCGGATATTTCCGAATGTACCTCTCATCATAATTTCATGGTTACCACGACGAGAACCGTAAGAGTTAAAGTTACGTGGTGAAACATCTTTTTCCATCAAGAACCTACCTGCTGGCATATCTTTTGGAATCGCACCAGCTGGTGAGATATGGTCTGTTGTTACTGAATCACCAAACTTACCGATGACACGTAGTCCATTAAGTGGTTTGATACTTTCAGGATCTTTCGCCATGTTCTCGAAGAATGGAGGATTTTGAATATATGTTGAATTCTCATCAAAATCGTACAATGGCTGATCCGTTGTTTCAATTTGGTTCCATTTTTCATTGGAGTTGAAAACAGATTCATATTCTTTACGGAAGATCTCTGGTGTGACAACTGCATCAATTTGTTCTTGAATTTCATCAGATGCTGGCCAGATATCTTTAAAGAACACATCGTTTCCTTCACGATCTTGACCTAATGGTTCATTCATAAGATCGATATCGACTGTACCAGCAAGTGCATAAGCAACAACTAATGGTGGTGAAGCCAAGTAGTTTGCACGTACAAGTGGGTGGATTCGACCTTCAAAGTTCCGGTTACCGGAAAGAACAGAAGAAACAGTTAAATCAGAATCTGCAATTGCTTTTTCGATCTCCGGTAATAATGGTCCAGAGTTACCGATACAAGTTGTACAACCGTAACCAACCAAGTTAAACCCTAACTGATTTAAGTATTCCATTAAACCTGAGTTTTCAAGGTAGTTTGTTACAACTTTTGAACCTGGTGCCAATGAAGTTTTAACATAAGCAGGAACATTCAATCCTTTTTCAACAGCATTTTTCGCAAGCAAACCTGCACCTAACATAACATGTGGGTTAGATGTGTTTGTACAAGACGTAATTGCTGCGATCGCCAACGCACCTGTTTTCATTGTTGCTTCAGTTCCATCGTTAAATTTAACGACAGCTTCTTTAGCAACTTCCTCATCACTCAATCCAAACCCTTGGTTACCTTGTGGAGCAGTTAGAGATTTGTTGAATGATTCTTTCATATCAGAAAGTCTGATCAAGTCTTGAGGACGTTTTGGTCCAGATAGATTTGGCTCAATCTCAGATAGATCGATTTCAACCAAGTCTGTGAATTTAGGGTCTTCTTGATCAGGTGTATAGAATAAATCGTTCTTCTGTAAATATTCTTTGACAAGAGCGATATGTTCTTCTGAACGACCTGTCAAACGTAGATATTTAAGTGCTTCTTCATCAACTGGGAAGAAACCACAAGTCGCACCATATTCAGGTGCCATGTTGGAGATCGTTGCACGGTCAGCAAGCGGCATAGATGTTAATCCATCTCCAAAGTATTCTACGAATTTACCAACAACGTTTTTCTCACGTAGCACTTGTGTAACTTTTAGTGCTAAGTCAGTTGCTGTTGCACCTTCTGGGAAATTACCAGTTAATTTAACACCGATTACCTCTGGTGCAGGGAAATATGAAGGCTGACCAAGCATTCCAGCTTCAGCTTCAATACCACCGACACCCCAGCCTAATACACCTAGACCATTGATCATCGTTGTATGTGAGTCAGTACCGAACAATGTATCAGGGAATGCATCATACGTACCGTCGTCTTTTTCGATTTCATGGACAACATTTGCAAGGTACTCCAAGTTTACTTGGTGAACAATACCTGTTGCTGGTGGAACAGCGCGGTAGTTGTCAAAAGCTTTCTGAGCCCAATGCAAGAATTCATAACGCTCCATGTTACGGTCAAATTCCATTTCCATATTCACGCGAAGTGCATCAGGTGAACCATATGCGTCTACTTGTACGGAGTGGTCAATAACTAGATCAACAGGTACTTCAGGGTTGATTTGGTCTGGGCTTCCACCCATATCTACCATTGCTTTACGCAAAGAAGCCAAATCTACTACAGCTGGAACACCAGTGAAGTCTTGCAAAATGACACGAGAAGGTTTAAATGGAACATCCACCTTTTCACCTTTCACCCACTGAGCTAATTTCTCAACATGCTCATCCTTGATGACGTGTCCATCATACTGTCTTAAAACAGATTCTAGTAGGACACGGATTGAAAAAGGTAATTCGGAGATCTTTCCTAGACCTTTTTCTTCCAATGCTTTCATGTGGTAATAATTGTACGTTTTGCCATTCAATTCAAATTGTTTTTTGGCATTAAAAGCATTATTGTCTGCCATCATTGTTACCCCCTTAATTATGTAGTTTAATTGATTAATAGATTACTTAAAGACATAGTTACAGAATTCTCATTGACTCTGCCGTATTACATTTTATATGAAAATAGGTTATAAGTAAAATAATTAACCGGAAATTTTTCTTTGGTATTCGACAATTCACTTAAAAACATGACGCTCAAGGCAAAAAGATCTTTGATGACACTTAGTCGGTGTACCCGATACAGTCGAGTGAACAAAGATTATACCGGTTGTCCTATAGAAGTGTGCTATAACCTCGAGTGAGCTGAAACGTACGCTGGAATGTCCTATAGGAGTTCTCTATAACCTCGAGTCAGTTGAAATGTATGTCGGAATGTCTTATAGAAGCACTCTATAACCTCGAGTCAGCTGGAATGTATGTCGGAATGTCCTATAGGAGCCTTCTATAACCTCAAGTCAGCTGAGATATATGTCGGAATGTCCTATAGAAGCTCGCTATAACCCCGAGTCAGCTGGAGAGTACTTCGGAAAGCTACTTACGTTTCAAATAGGATTCGAAAGTTGCTGCCTCCCACATCTCGGTCTTCTATCTCTAAGTTCGCACCATGATTTTTTATGATTTGCTTGGTCACCATTAAACCGAGGCCTGTCCCATTTTGTTTCGTTGTAAAAAATGGTTCTCCGATTCTTTCTTTCATTTCTTCAGGGACACCTGGACCTTCATCCAATACTTCGATCAATAATTGATCTTTCGTATGGATGTGGATCTCTATCGTCCCACTCTCTCCCATTGCTTCTATGGCATTTTTGATTAAATTAATTAGCACCTGTTTGATCTGTGATCGGTCACAATTCAACATATATTCTTCTCGGTCAAATTTCTTGCTTAATCGGATGTCATGCATACGAGCTTGGGAATTCATCAACAGACATACTTCTCCTGCCAGCTCCATCAAATTCTCTTCCTTGAATTCATTGGGTGAGGGTTTGGCAATAAATAGTAATTCTTTTGAGATTGCTTCGATTTTTTCAATTTCTTCTTTCATGATTTTTAAGTAAGTATCTCCATTATCCATGCCTGCTTCCATGAGTTGTAAAAATCCTTTTAATGAAGTGAGTGGATTGCGAATCTCATGAGCGACACTTGCCGCTAGTTGGCCAGCGCTTGACAGTTTCTCCGATTGGATCAATAAATTTTTAGTTTCCAGAATACGCGTAATATCTTTAGATAAAAAAATATAAAACGTTTCTCCTGTTTGGTCGTATACCATTTTTCCCATAGATATTTCATGACGTTTCAGCTCATTGTTTACATTAATGACTCGAAAAACATCTTTTTTAATGGAATTAACTTTCAGTTGATTGATCTCTTGTTGGAATTTTTCAGAATCAATTGAATCAATGAATGTAAAGGCAGATTTGCCAATTACCTTTTCTCGTGAGAATCCAACTTTCTCTATTGAATATGATACATATTGAATAATTAATTGTTCATCACAGATAAAAAAATAATCACTCATCTGCCCATCAATCCATTGAAAAACTTTCTCTACAAATTCTTCATTACAGCCATTTTCATGCATTCATTCTCCACCAACCCTCTTTGTTAAAACATTAATACAAATTATGAGGAGAGATAACAGATTATTACACCTGTTTATAATAATAGCCAAAAAGAAGTAAATTGTCTAAAATTTTTAAATTATCAAGTGACATTTTCATGAATTTGT
Source organism: Allobacillus sp. SKP2-8 (assembly GCF_007559355.1). NCBI lineage: Bacteria > Bacillati > Bacillota > Bacilli > Caryophanales > Bacillaceae > Allobacillus > Allobacillus sp. SKP2-8. Next base: position 272,319 of record NZ_VMHF01000001.1, read on the forward strand.
AACGGTTATTCGATTGAGAATCGTCACTCTTCGTCGTATAATGAGAATAGATTTGTATTGATTTATTGAAGAGAGTGAAGGATATTGGATACATTCATAGCATTACTGATTATTGGTTGGACAACGTTGATGGTCGTTCTGATGGGAATCGGTGGCTTTTTCATGTTTCGGAAGTTCTTGAAAAAGATGCCTAAAGCAGATGGAAAATCAATTATTGACTGGGAAGAATATTATATCGATGAATCACTGCATATGTGGGATGACGATTCGAAAAAACTTCTCAATGAATTAGTTGAACCTGTACCTCAGTTATTTAGGGATGTCGCTAAACAAAAAATCGCAGCGAAGATTGCCGAGCTAGCGCTAGCAAGACGTAAAGAAAAGATCACGTTAGATGTCATGATTGAAGGATATATTAAAGCAACGCCTAAAAGAGACCATAAATTTTTGGTCAAAACGCTCAATGAAAAAAATATCGATTTTAACCGGTATGAACACTTGTTAGAATTATAAAAGGTAAAGAGCTGCATGAATACTTGCAACTCTTTACCTTTTATTTTGGAATCATTTGTTTTTGAAAGCTTAAGAATTTGATAAGCATGACCATCCGCCATGTAAATAACATACCGAATGCAAGCAAGTAAAACATTCCAGCTAACTCACCAAGTTCAATGTATTGGCCCATATATTGTTTCGCGACAAGTCGACCAACCAATAATATTCCTAAAATAATCGGAAACATTTTAGAAGGCTTTAAATAAATGTCTCCGTCTTTATGTTCGAAATTCGATGTAAAAATAAGAAATAGCGAAAATATAATCCCAACACCTAATGCTTCAGCTACTTGAATCCATTCAATCCTGAAATATGGAAAAACAAACATCAACGCTCCTGTACTCATAAACAATGGAGGCAATATGATGCGCTTCACTGATGTCGGTCTATTCGCTGCTTTCATACGAACAAAGACCATTCCGATCGCCATAAAAAAAGCAACAATGGATGCAGCAATGACAAAAAACGTTTTCATGACTTTACATCCCTGCCTGTTCTTGTGAATCTTCCTTTTGATCAGTTGCGATTGTCAATATAATTGTCATTGTGACACCGACAACAGTTAAGTACACCCCTAAGTCAAAAATCATTGCGGTCGCTAGCTCTGTTTCACCCATAATTGGCAAATTAAAATACCCGAACGTTTGGGTTAAGAATGGTTCACCGAAAACAAAAGCTCCGATGCCTGATAACGTAGCAACCAACAAACCGATTGTCAGCATTGCACGAAAATTAATTGGCAATACTTTTGACATATTATCAAATCCATAAGTGATATACATGAGAATAAATGCTGCCGCGGTCATTAATCCGCCAATAAATCCCCCGCCTGGTGAATTATGACCAGCAAAAAACAAATACACAGAGAACCCTAATAGAATGAAGGCGATTAACTGTGTCATTGTGCGTAAAATTAGGTCATTGTAATTTTTCATCAGTAAAATGCTCCCTCAGCTGATTTGTTCTATGTCTTATTCTAATATACTTGTGTAATAGGAATCAAATACATACTTAAAGGCCAGTGAAACCGAATAGGTTTGCCAAATAAGCCGTCAAAATGCGTAACCAATCAAGAAACAATGCAACCCCGAGGAAAATCAAAATATATCCCCCGATTCTCATAATCTTTTGTGAATTTCGTTTTAACCAGCCCATTCGATCGATAAAGAATGACAAGATAAAAAATGGAATCGCAAATCCTAAAGAATAAGCTGACATCAAAATGACGCCAGAATCCGGGTTGGTATAGGCCAACGAGATGACTGCTGCTAAAATCGGTCCCGTACATGGTGTCCAACTCATGGAGAAAGCTGCACCAATTAAAACAGAACCAAAGTATCCTGATGGCCGATTTTTAAAGGTGACTTTTCGTTCCTTCATTAGAAAATCAAAGTTAAATACACCCAACATGACAAACCCAAAGAAGATGATTAATAGTGCACCCACTTGGCGAATTAAATCACGGTATTGAATGAGAAAATCTCCAATTACGTATCCTGAAAATCCAAGCATAATGAAAATGGAAGAAAAACCGATTAAGAAAAAGAGTGTATGTAGCATACTTCGTTTTCTTAACATACCCTTCTCATTTTTCAATTCTTCTAAACTCATTCCAGTAATATAGGAAAGAAATACCGGATAAAGCGGCAATACACATGGTGAAATAAACGAAAGAAATCCCGCTCCAAATGCGAGGAATATATTTACGTCCGCCAATTCGCTCACGCTCCAATCAAATTAAAACTTTAACCCACTTTCAGATTAACAGATCGACCGCCAAATATAGAATAAAAGGATTGACAGTTTCATGACGATCTATTAGAAAGACAAAAAAGGGTAAGCATTCGATCCGCCTGCTCACCCTTCATCGTTATTTTTTCTTCTTTTTGTCTTGATTTTCCATTTGTTGTGTCATACCACGCATCATTTGATTGATCTTTTTCTGTGATGGTTTCTGACCCATTTGCATCATCATTGTACGTAACATTTGCTCATTAATTGGTGGGTTTTTCTTCAAGTAATTCATCATTGTCTTTCTGGCGATAAAGAAACCTAAGATCAGCCCGATTACCAATGTTGCAAGAGCAATTAATACAACCCAAATCGTGCTCATGCTTCTACTTCCTCCTTCTTGTTGACTCGTACACATTATATTAAAACGAATCACTAAAAACAATAGCAATATTCATATGAATAATAACAAATTTTATGAATAGTTCACATAATCAAGTGAGGTTCCGTAAAAGAACCTCACTTTGAGATTATTATTTACCCATAAGCTCTTTTGCTTCTTTAACAACATTTTCTACCGTGAATCCGTATTTTTCAATGACGACATCTCCTGGTGCTGATGCGCCGAATTGATCGATTCCAAGCACAGTTCCGTCTAAGCCGACATAGCGTTCCCAACCGAATGGTGAGGCCATTTCGACGGCCAGTCGTTTAGTGACTGCTTTAGGTAATACTTCACTTTTGTATTCAGTAGATTGTTTTTCAAATCGATCCCAGGATGGCATGCTGACCACTTGTACATCAATACCATCTTCTTTTAATTTTTTACTTGCCTCATAAACCAATTGGACTTCTGATCCTGAAGCCATCAGGAGTAAATCTGGAATCTCTTTCTCAGCTTCTTTTAGAATGTAGGCACCTTTTTGTACACCTTCACTTGCACGTTTATTAGTCTCCGGAAGTACAGGAAGTCCTTGACGTGTCAATACGAGTGCTGTTGGGTGTCCTTCTGCTTGAATAGCCTGCTCCCATGCAGCTTTTGTCTCATTCGCATCTGCTGGACGAATTAACGACAAGTTTGGCATTGCACGTAAAGAAGATAGCTGTTCGATTGGTTCGTGTGTCGGTCCATCCTCACCAACAGCGATTGAATCATGTGTAAACACATAGGTTACCGGTACACCCATTAGTGCAGATAAACGAATGGCTGGGCGCATGTAATCACTGAATACGAAGAATGTTCCTCCGTATACTCTTAAGCCGCCATGAAGCGCCATTCCATTCATGGCACAAGCCATCGCAAACTCTCTGACACCAAACCACACATTCCGACCGCTGTATGTTGGATATTTAAAATCATCTTCTTCTTTTACAGCTGTCTTATTTGAACCAGCTAGATCGGCACTTCCACCGATGAAGTTTGTGATTTTTGATGAAATTGCATTGATGATTTCACCAGAGACGGCTCTCGTTGCAACAGGCTTTGTGTTTTCGTCATAGCTAGGTAGGTCAACATTCCAGCCTTCCGCTAAATTTCCTGCCAATGCGTTTTCAAATTCTTTTGCCAACTCTGGATAAGCTTCTTTATACTTCTCCATCATTTCATTCCATTGGTTTTCAGCTTGCTGGCCACGCTCAGCTACTGTTTTTTCAAAGTGCTCTTTCACTTCTTCTGGAATATAAAAATCTTCTTCGAATGTCCACTTATAATATTCTTTTGTCATTTTCGCTTCATCAGAGCCTAATGGTGCTCCGTGAGCATCTGATTTACCGGATTTCGACGGTGAGCCATATCCAATGACCGTTTTAACTTCAATCATTGTCGGTTGCTCTTTATTTGCTTTCGCATCCTTCAACGCTTGCTCAATCGCTTCCGTATCATTTCCGTCTTCCACGCGAATGACTTGCCATCCGTAAGCTTTATAGCGATCTTCTACACTTTCTGAGAACGCACGATCCAAGTCACCGTCCAATGAAATATCGTTTGAATCATACATCACAATTAACTTTCCTAGCTTTAAGTGACCTGCAAGGGAAGCTGACTCTTGAGAAACACCTTCCATTAGGTCACCATCACCGCAAATCGCATACGTGTAATGATCAACGACTTCAAAATCATCACGATTATACTGGGAAGCCATATATCTTTCAGCCATCGCCATACCAGTAGCCATTGCAATTCCTTGGCCCAGTGGTCCAGTTGTTGCTTCCACACCGTCTGTATGACCGAATTCCGGATGTCCCGGTGTATTCGAACCCCACTGACGGAAGTTTTTAATGTCATCTAGAGAAACTTGATAACCTGATAAATGTAACAATGAATATAACAACATTGAACCATGACCAGCAGAAAGAACAAATCGATCACGATCAAACCAATTTGAATTCTTTGGATTCTGATTCATTACCTTTGTCCATAACGTATAGGCCATTGGAGCAGCCCCCATTGGCATACCTGGGTGACCAGAATTTGCTTTTTCAACTGCATCAATCGACAACGTTCGAATCGTATTTATTGCTAAGGACTCAATATTCTCGCTCATCTTATAGAAGACTCCCTTCACTTCTTTATTCCATTCTCAATGCTATAATTAATTTGTTCATTTGACAAGTTATTTCAAAGGTCACACAAACTCTTTCGAAATTCCGACAAATTTGTCATTTAAAAAAGGTGCAAACCAAATCTGATTTGCACGTTTAATGTTCCTTACGTCTTTTCTCTTCTTTTAATTTCTCCGGTGTCACATCGGTACCTTCCGGATCGACTACTTTAATGGATTTTAAATGATTTTTGAATGCTCCGCGAAATTCCTGTAAATATTCTTCTCTCAATTCGCGCTGTTCTTCTTTTTCGCTTTTAGACAATCCTTCCGATTTACTTTTCTTCGATAGTTCACTGATGCGGTTCAATTTATCTTTAGAAAGCATGAAATAAACTCCTTTTTTCAACTATTTATCCGTATTTTAAATGGTTTTGTGATTTTAAACAAGAATTCTGTATAAACAACGAACGAACGTTTGCTATCCAGGCTCTTTATTGGTATACTACAAATAGTAAATAAAGACGTAGGGGTGAAAGAAAGTATGAAGAAACTATCCAAACGTCAGAAGGACATATTCGACTTTTTAGTAAGCGAAGTAAAATCAAAAGGATATCCACCTTCTGTTCGTGAAATTGGAAAAGCTGTCGGGCTTGCATCCAGCTCAACCGTCCATGGTCACCTATCCAGGCTAGAAGACAAAGGCTTTATTCGTCGCGACCCGACAAAGCCACGCGCCATTGAAATCATCTATGTAGACGAAAATGCTGTACATGAACGGGAAGCAATCTATGCACCCTTAGTCGGAAAAGTAACAGCCGGTGAGCCAATAACGGCCGTCGAAAACATTGAAGAATATATTCCTCTTCCAGCTGGGATTGCCGCTTCCGAAGAGAACATATTCGTCCTTACCGTTCAAGGTGATAGTATGATAGAGGCCGGGATTTTTAATGAAGATCTTGTGATTGTTCGGAAACAAGCAACCGCTGATAACGGAGATATTGTAGTCGCGATGACTGAAGAAAATGAAGCAACTGTTAAACGGTTTTTCAAAGATAAAAACAACTACCGTTTGGAGCCAGAAAACCCAACGATGGAACCGATCATCTTGGATCAGGTTACCGTTTTGGGTAAAGTGATCGGACTGTATAGAAATATTCATTAATACGCCAAACACTTGAATCGACAACCGGTTCAGGTGTTTTTTATGACATTCAACTAAATAAAACACATGAATTTAACCACAAATTCACGTATTTTGATCTATTTTCATTTCTGATTGAAAACCGTTACTTTGTTCGTTTTTTCGGACTACATAAGTTATTGCTCTAGCATACAGCCACATGGATTCACCATCACGAACGGTTTGAAACGCCAAAGGTTCAACAAAACGATTAATTTTTTCCCATCCCTTATAGTGAAAATCCAACTCTGACAGCAACTCCTCAGTTGGCTTGTCAATCTCCATCGTCTTTTCTTCTTGTTGATCAGATGCTTCTGCATTAATGATGATGCAGTTGATGCCTCCTGGCTTCGTCCCTCTTTCCATGCGCGTTAGTACTTCTCTAAATGCAGTTTCTGAGCTTGTATGTTCCAAACTGGATACAGCGATAATAAAATCAAATTGATTTTCTTTCATTCGATAGTCTCCTATATCGGATTGTACAGCTTCAACTACTTGCTGAACGTCATATTCCTTCGCATAATGATTCAGCTTCTCAACAGCTTCTTCGAGTAAGTCGACACAAATTATTTTGCCACCTCGGTTATCGATGTCCTTTGCGATTGGAATGCTATGCCGGCCGACTCCAGATCCTAAATCTAGTATTCGTAAATTTGGTTTTTGACGAATAAGCTGAAAGGCATCCATGACAGCAGGAATCGGTTCTTCCAACCAAGTTCCTTCTTCGAAGAGTTCGTGTTTTTCATAAAATTGTTGATGGTATTCTTTTTCTTCTTGGCGAATTTGCTTCGTTTCTTTGTCCATGGGTACCTCCGAGTGTTTTTTATTTATCTATACCCCACTCGGCTCTTGCCATAACAAAAAAGAAGCAGCTAGATTCACTTCTCTAGCCACTTCTATGCAAAGTGTCCTCCAATTTTTTTGCTTCGATCCAGAGCAATTCCACCCGTTGTATAGCTGCTCGCTCGAAGAATGGCTGTTGAACCGTATTTTTCACGGATATGGTCCATGACTTCTCCGACACTTCTTTTTTTTGCTTGATTTTCAAATAAATCGAGCTGCGTACCCACCTCATCATTCAGATTGGTTAATGTGACAAATGCCCGACGAATTTTACTTTCTCCATCATAAAATTTATGGAATAAATGCAGACACATCTCATAAATATCTAAGGTTTCATTACTTGCGACGTCCCGTGAAACCGAGCGACTGAATCCGCCTCCTGTTTCAGTTGAATAGCCGATCCCTAGATGTACGGTACGTCCTTCTTTCGCATCTCTTCTCGCCCGTCTGCATGCTTCTTCACATAAATCGAGCAAGCAAGCATAAATTTCACTTTTTTCATAATCTCTTAAAAGCGTCATTCCATGACCGTAACCTTTTTGTTCATCTTTGGTGAAGTTTCCGGTAACCGGACTTAAATCAACACCCCACGCATGCCAATAAAGCTGTTCGCCCATAATTCCAAAACGTTTTTTCAATGAAGTCAGTGGCGTATGAGCCAATTGGCCAAGTGTAACGATTCCCATTCGGTTCAAGTTGCGCATCATCCGCGAACCGATGCCCCAAATCTTTTCGATAGGAATCGGCCAAAGCAATCGGGAGACGTCTTCGTATCGACATTCGGCAATTCCGTCCGATGCCTTTTTGGCATGAATGTCCATGACGACCTTTGCCAAGAATTTATTGTCACCGATCCCGACAACACACTCCATACCAAATTGGTCACGGATATTTTGTTGCAGGAGCTCCGCGATTTCATAAACCGATCCATACAAACGCTCCAATCCATCGACAGTCACCCATAATTCATCCACTGAATAAACGTGGACGGACTCTTTCGGAACAAAGTCGGTAATCATTTTTGTGATCTCTACAGAGACGTTTAAATAATCTCCCATATGGGCTGGTGCAATTAAAATGTCCGGTTCATCCGGCAACTCAAAATAACGGCTGACATTAGAGATGCCATACTTTTTCTTTAAGGCGGGAGAAGCGGCGAGCACAATGCTTCCACTCCGATTCGGGTCTCCTACCACCGCAAGCAACGTCGTCTGTGGATCGAGCCCGCGCTTAATGCATTCGACACTTGCGTAAAAAGATCTCATATCAATACATAACACATCATGTCTCGGATAGATTGAATAATCCACTGTTTCTTCCATCCTGTCTTCTCCTTCCACGCATTGTTATTCAATCTGTAAAATATTTTCAATGGAAATAAACTTTCGATTATCTTGTTGATCCGTAAAACGAATCGATCGTGTACTTGGTTCCATATACATTACACGCAAACGCTCTTTGTGATATGTGCCTGCGTTATAATACGTCACCTGAATCAATGATTGATTTATATAGGCCTCTTGAAGCAACTGTTCATTCCATTCAATCTGTTGTTCATCAATAGTCGGTTTCTTTTCATAACGGTCCTCTTGCCATAACTCTTGCAAAATTTCCACATGCTCAGGCAGCATGAGCGAGGACCACTTCATCGTTCCACGGTCCTTATGCATCGATTATGCCCCCATTTGCTCTTTTCTTGTTCCTACCGGCAGTGCAGCTAAAATATTTTCTCGATTAAAACGTCTCACCTGACGCTTATAAAAACAATAAGCAAGGATATGATCCTCGGAAACAGCAATCACTCGAACCACACGCTGGGTAGTCGTGCCATTTTTCTTTATATAAATCACTTCAAGTTTTGTTTTTTCTCGCAATGAACGATTGAATAAGTTATTCAATAGCTATCCCTCCAACAGAACGTTTGTTTTGTGAACGTCTGTTCGTAGTATACCACAAAACTTAATTATGTAATACAGAGTTTTACACTTTTTTTCGCACTGAAATTGAATGGATGCATAGAAAATGCAGTCACAACAAGGTTCATTAAACAAAAAAATCCCTCCAGTTATTTTCTGGAAGGATTTCTGATTGAAAAATTCAAGCCCCTAAACCATGCAGATTTAAGGGCTCGAGTTCTATTAAAATCCGTTCAAATATTGCTCTCTTTCCCATGGATGGACTTGGGTTCTAAACATATCCCATTCAATCTCTTTGGATTCAACAAAATGATTCAATAGGTGTTCACCCATCGCCTCTCTCATGACTTCATCTTCCACTAATTTTTGAAGGGCTTCATAGAGAGTTGCAGGTAAATCGAGTACACCGTTTTCTTCTCTTTCTTTTTTGTTCATCGCATAAATGTTACGGTCGACTGGTGTCGGCACATCAAGGTCATTTTCAATGCCGTCCAATCCTGCCGCCAACATAACTGCCATTGCCATATATGGATTGGCTGCCGGGTCGACACTACGTACTTCGATTCGTGTGCTCAATCCACGAGATGTTGGTACACGAACTAGCGGGCTACGGTTTTGTGTTGACCAGGCGACATAACATGGGGCTTCATAGCCTGGGACCAATCGTTTATATGAGTTAACGGTTGGATTAGTCACCGCAGTGAAGTTAACAGCGTGTTTTAAAATACCTGCTGTAAAATGATAAGCTGTTTTGCTTAATTGCTCTTCACCTTGCTCATCAAAAAATACGTTTTCGCCTTCTTTAAACAACGACATATTTGCATGCATTCCGGATCCGTTTACACCAAACAATGGTTTTGGCATAAAGGTCGCGTGTAAACCATGTTTACGAGCAATTGTTTTAACCACAAGTTTAAACGTCTGAATATCATCACAGTGTCTGATGGCATCTGAATATTTAAAGTCGATTTCGTGCTGGCCTGGTGCGACTTCGTGGTGGGAGGCTTCAATTTCAAAGCCCATCTCTTCAAGTTCTAACACGATATCACGTCGGCAATTTTCACCTAAATCAGTAGGTGCCAGATCGAAATAACCGCCTTTGTCGTTTAATTCCATCGATGGTTCACCCATCTCATCTAGTTTGAATAAGAAGAACTCAGGTTCTGTTCCAATATTGAATGCTGTAAAGCCTAGTTTTTCCATTCGTTCTAAGTTTCGTTTTAAGTTATAGCGTGGACAACCTTCGAAAGGTGTTCCGTCAGGATTATAAATATCGCAAATGAAACGAGCGACTTTTCCTTTTTCGGAAGTCCATGGAAAGACAACGAACGTATCCAAATCTGGATGCAAGCGCATATCAGATTCTTCAATACGTACAAATCCTTCAATCGAAGAACCATCAAACATCATTTCGTTATTTAATGCTTTTTCGAGTTGGCCTAATGGAATTTCAACGTTTTTGATTGTTCCTAGTAAATCGGTAAATTGAAGTCGGATAAATCGAACATTCTCCTCTTCAATCCTTTTGTACACATCTTCTTTTGTGATTTTTGACACTGTTCTTTATTCCTCCTGATATAATAAAAACTTTTATTTTTGAGGGGATCAAAATAGTAACGATGTTAATAAGTCGCACCTGTTTAGGAATGATAAAACCTGGACAAGTCTCCACGATTGATGGAAGTATGATGAACATATCCTGATTCCATCAATTCTTTTCTTAAGAGACTGTGCAACTCGTCCTCAGTTAAATCTGTACGGTAGCTTTCTCTCACTCTTTCGCTTATTCCCTGTTCCTTCATGCCTAAAACTTCTTTTATTCCTGCAATATTAACGCCTTTATCTTTTAATTGTTTGATTTCCAATAGTCGATCAACATCGTTAAAAGAAAACAAACGCTGTTTTCCTTTGGATCGCGTTGGTGAAATCAATTCTTTTTCTTCATAGTAACGAATTTGCCTAGGCGATAATTCAGTGAGTGTCGTTACAATACTAATCGAGAATAACGGCAAATCCTTTCGATCCATCGCTACCATTTTCATCCCTCCATAAGTAAAGTATATTTTTAGAAAATTAAGTTGTCAAGGAATGTTAAGAAAGTTGACACACACCTGACTTGAAAAATTAGCTCGTCATTGGGTTGTATTTATTGAATTATTCTTTGGTAATCTGGTAATCATTTAAAATAAAAAATGAATCTGGACCAAAAGAAACCTGCCGGTGAAAAAATGAATATTTCTTGAGAAGAAGGTGCGTCTAACCACAAATATCGGGCGGATTGATTCATGTATCGGGCGGTTAGAGCGGCTGATCGGGTGGCTTGACGCGTTTGTCGAGCGGCTCGATGCGCTTGTCGGGCGGCTCGACGTGTTTGTCGGGCGGCTCGATGCGCTTGTCGGGCGGTTCGATGCGCTTGTCGAGCGGCTTGACGCGTTTGTCGGGCGGTTCGACGCGTTTGTCGGACGGCTCGAGATTCCGCTGGGATAAATTAGATTTGGATAAAGAAAAAATCCGAACGATGATTCATAAATATATGAATCGGTTCGGATTTTATTAGTATAGTATTTCTCAAGGCGTTTGTCCCAATAGATTGATAGACTTTTATTTGTTTAATGCGATGACACTTTTGACAATGGCTAGTTTAACATGTTCATACGTGAGGCCGCCTTGAACATAGAGCGTATACGGTTCGCGTATCGGACCATCGGCAGTTAATTCAAGACTGGCTCCCTGAATGAAGGTACCTCCGGCCATAATGACATCATCTTCATAGCCTGGCATACTACTCGGCTCAGGTGTCACATAAGAATCGATTGGTGATTGCTTTTGAATCATTTGGGCAAATTGAATCATTTCCTCTGCACGATGAAATGAAATCGACTGAATGAGATCTGTCCGAGCATCATTCGCGGTTGGTTCTGTTTTATACCCATGGTCACTCAACAGCTGTGATGTAAAATATGCTCCTTTCAAAGCTTCGCCGACAACATGCGGGGCCAAGAAAAACCCTTGGAACATTTCATGCAGACTATAGAGGCTTGCTCCAGTCTCTTTACCTAATCCTGGAGCAACCAACCAGTTTGCACACTTATTGACTAACTTTTCTTTTCCAACAATGTAACCGCCTGTCTTCGCAATACCGGCGCCTGGATTTTTGATTAACGATCCAGCCATCAAGTCTGCTCCCACTTCACTTGGCTCGTATATCTCCACGAATTCACCGTAGCAATTGTCGATGAATATAATTGCATCTGGTTTGATTTTACGAACTTCGTCAATCATTTCTTTAATTTCCATCACAGTAAATGAAGGACGGTCAGCGTATCCTTTTGACCGCTGGATTGCGACCATTTTTGTACGATCATTAATCGATTCTTCAAGATTTGAAAAATCAACACTGCCGGATTCTGTTAATGGCAATTCATTGTATAAAATGCCATAGTCACGTAAAGAGCCATCGACATTCTCTTCAATTCCAATGACATCTTCAAGCGTATCGTATGGCCTTCCCGTCAAATAAAGTAATTCATCCCCCGGCCTCAGGACACCAAACAGGCATGTGGTGATTGCATGGGTTCCTGAAACAATTTGCGGGCGCACTAATGCGTCTTCTGTGCGAAAAACGGTTGCGTACAACTCTTCTAATTTTTCTCGACCGATATCATCATACCCATAACCTGTCGATGGCGTGAAGTGAGATTCACTCACGTGAACTTGTTGAAAAGCATTCAATACTTTTTCTTGATTTGTCGTAACAATTTCTTGAACTTGCGAAAATTGTTTTGTTAATGATTGTTCTGTTTGTTGGATCATTTGCTTCATTTGGTCATTCATTTACATTCGCTCGCTTTTTCATTTCATTGTATATTGGTGAATTTGGGTCAGCATACCCATCTACTAGGTATTGTTCTTGCTCTTCATCAAAGTGTTCATCTTGTACCATTGTTTCTTGTTTTAACCGATGAAGTAACGTTCCCTCATCTTTTGGTACAGCCACTTTATATTGGTTCCACTCTTCTTGTAACGTTGATTCAATTTTTTGTAATAACCGTTGTAAATCATCGGAATTTTTTGCACTAATAACGGCGTTCGGAGATGAATAAGGCGTAAACTCTTCTGAAAGTAGATCCGCTTTATTATAAACCGTCAACATAGGAATTTTTTCTGCTCCCAAGTCTTCTAGAATCGAGTAAACCGTTTTCTCTTGTTCGATTGCCCGGTCATTTGAGGCATCTACCACATGTAAGATAAAATCAGCTTCCAATACTTCTTCCAAAGTAGACCGAAAAGCTGCAACTAATGTTGTCGGTAGATCTTGAATAAAGCCGACGGTGTCGGAGATTAATGCTTGGAAACCGCTGGATAATTGTAATCTTCTTGTCATTGGATCCAGTGTGGCAAAGAGTTTATCTTCTTCAAACGAAACACTGTTTGTCAGTCGATTAAATAAAGTCGATTTTCCCGCATTCGTATAACCGACAATCGATATTTGGAAAGCCGAATTCTTTTTTCGTCGTTCACGATATTGGCTTCGCTGCTTAACCACTTGCTTCAGCTGTTTCTTAATATCATTGATGCGACTTTGTATATGTCTGCGGTCCGTTTCAAGTTTTGTTTCACCAGGTCCTCTTGTCCCAATACCGCCTCCTAAACGTGAGAGCGCACGACCTTGTCCATGTAGTCGAGGAAGCAAATACTCCAATTGAGCCAGTTCGACTTGGAGTTTCCCTTCTTTCGTATTCGCACGCATAGCAAAAATATCTAAAATTAACTGCGTTCGATCGATGACAGATATGTCCCAGTGTTTGTTTAAGTTTCTGATTTGAGACGGAGATAACTCACCATTCATAATGGCAAGCTCAATCTCATTTTCTTCAATATATTGCTTGATCTCTTCTACTTTTCCAGTACCGATATACAATGAGTTGTGTATTTTTTCTCGCTTTTGCGTAAATACGTCAACAATTTCTGCATTCACCGTATCGGCTAGTGCACGTAATTCATTCAATGATGTCAGAAATGTATCGTCTGAATCCTTTTGGGTTTGACAGCCGATCAATATGACACGTTCTCGTTCACTCATGCAAAAACTCCTTTAGCTTGTTCGTCCTTACACTTATCCTTCCCTATTATAACCAGATTGCTCAAAGAATTCATCTTTTGCTATTGAGTCTTACAGATCATGATGAATAGGAATGATTTTTGAAAGCTTGGTTGAAATTCGTTTTTTCATTGTAAAGTGACAGGCAAAACAAAAAGCCCACCAACAAACTGGTAGGCTCTTAGGTTCAACAACAAACGATATTATGAGTCCAAATCAACATTTTTCGATGGGGCAAACGTAGAAATCGCATGCTTGAAAATTAATTGTTGTTTCCCATCTGTCTCAATTAAAACAGTGAAATTATCAAATGATTTAATCACACCTCTTAATTGGAATCCGTTCATCAAGATGACGGTTAAAAAGACTTTTTCCTTTCTTAATTTGTTCAAATACGTATCTTGTAAGTTTGTTGTATTTGCCATTGTATAATTCCTCCTCTTTCTATCTACTACTTTTAACTATTCTCTCCATTTAGAAGAAATCCTTCTAAATCAGCCAAAATTGTTTTAAAGTTTTCTTCTGGATGTCTTGGATTAATTTCATACCAGTGAATCGCAGGCACTTTATTTCGAAAATAGGTTAATTGCCGCTTCGCAAAACGCCTTGTGTTCCGCTGAATGAGCTCGATGGCTTCTTGTTTATTATACTCACCCTGCAAGTAAGGAATGACTTCTTTATATCCAATTCCTTTCATCGGTTGAACTTCGGCGCCATATCGATCATATAATTGTTCAATTTCTTCAAATAAGCCTTGGTCGACCATGTCAAGTACGCGTTGGTTAATGCGTTCATATAAAAGTGGACGATCCATGGTGAGTCCGATGATATAAGAGTCATAGTGCGAGGTGTTTTGTTGTTCTTGTTCATAGTCAGATAGCGGCTTTCCTGTTGTATCATATACTTCCAGTGCTCTAATGACTCTTCGTATATTGTGTGGATGAATCTTCCTTGCTTGCTCTGGATCGACTTCCTGCAACCGTCTGTAAAAAGGCTCGATTCCATCTTGTTCGATCTGTTTAAGCAACCTGTCACTGTATTGATGATCACGCTTCACACTGGAAAAGTTAAAGTCATATAATGCAGCTTGTACATAAAAACCTGTACCACCAACAAGCACGGGGGTTTTCTGCTTGTCATGAATCTCGTATACTTTTTGTTTCACATCTTGTTTAAAGTCGGAAGCAGAGTACTCCGCGTTCGGTTCCAGGAAGTCGATCAGGTGATGAGGTATACCTTCTTGTTCTTCTAATGTAGCTTTCGCAGAACCAATATCAAATTCTTTATAAATTTGAATGGAATCACCATTAATGACTTCTCCGCCGACTTGCTTACTAATTTCGATCCCTAGTTTTGTTTTACCAACAGCCGTTGGACCAACCACACTAATGATTTTTGGTTTCATACAAGTTCTCTCCAGTCATTCTTACATAATCCGTTTGAACATGCGTTGAATTTCGTAATCACTGAAATGAACGATGACCGGACGGCCATGTGGGCAAGTGAACGGATCATTACATCCACCCAGTTCTTCGAGTAAGTATTCCATCTCTTGGTGACTTAAGTTGTGATTCGCTTTAATCGATCGTTTACACGACATGAGGATGGCCGCTTCTTCCCTTATTTTCACTAAGTCGATCGTTTTCTCATTAATGAGTTCATCGACCATATCGCGAAGAATTCCTTCTTCCTCACCTGCCGGGAACCAACTCGGATAGGAACGAACCAAAAAGGACTGGTCCCCAAAAGGCTCTAAAAATAAT
The DNA here is from genome assembly GCF_007559355.1 of Allobacillus sp. SKP2-8. Taxonomy (NCBI): domain Bacteria; kingdom Bacillati; phylum Bacillota; class Bacilli; order Caryophanales; family Bacillaceae; genus Allobacillus; species Allobacillus sp. SKP2-8. The sequence continues at coordinate 287,951 of NZ_VMHF01000001.1, forward strand.
CCAATGGCTTGCAGTTGTTCTTGGTTTTGTTCAATGGTTGTTGCTTCTTGGTTGGTAAATTCAAAATGCAACGGAACAGCAAGCTGCTGTGTTTCTTGCTCGGGATTGCCGAGCTTCTCTTTGTAAAATTCATACTTAATCCGTTCCTGAGCAGCGTGTTGGTCGACCATATAGAGACCTTCTTCATTTTGAGCCAAAATATATGTTCCTCTTAGCTGACCAATCGGATACAACCGTGGTAACCGAGAAGCAGTTGGCTTTTCTGCATCATTTACATGTTCATCCACATTCGTTGGCATTTCAATGTCTTCAATCGGTGGCTCTTCTACCTGTTGGACAGGTACTTGTTCACTGCTCTTTTCAAACATTTGGTTCGTATGATTGCTTTCTCGTGATGTAAAGCCACTCCACTTTTCCGGTACAGGATCATTTCGTTTTACATAAGAAAAATCCAGAGCCGTTTGTTCAGATTTCTCTTTCTCTTTCTTCGACACATCCGGAATTAATCGTTGGGCATGCAGAAGATTATAAACCGCTTGCTTGACTACATCGAAAAGCTCTTTTTCTTTACTGAAACGCACTTCCGTCTTCGCTGGATGAACATTCACATCAATCAAATATGGATCCATATCTATTTTAAGAATGACGACAGGAAATCGTCCAATCGGAAGTAATGTATGATAGCCTTCTAAAATCGCTTTATTGATCGTGTAATTTTTGATATATCGACCGTTCACAATCAATGTCATATAATTTCGATTGGATCGTGTGACTTCCGGTTTGGCGGCATAGCCCCTAATGGTGTAATCCAATGACTCTTCTTCCAATGAAAGCATTTGTTGAGCTACATTTTTTCCGTAAATTTGCTGAATGACTTGAAGTAACTTTTTATTACCTGGTGAAAAAAAGATACGTTTGCCATTATGGTGACATTCAAAGCGAATCTCATCATGCGCGAGCGCCATTCGATTCACTAGGTCCATGATATGTCCGATTTCAGTATGGACTGTTTTCAGATACTTTAAACGGGCGGGTGTATTATAAAATAGATTCTCAACAGTTATTTCCGTCCCACGCCGCTTTGTATGCTTTTGTTTCTCGATGATCTCTCCGCCATGAATCTTCATTTCCGTTCCACTTTGATCACCCGTAGACGTACGAATCGTCAAATGGCTGACTGAAGCAATACTTGCAAGCGCTTCTCCACGAAATCCTAATGTTTTTACACGGAATAATTGTTGCTCATTTTTAATTTTACTTGTTGCATGACGAAAGAAAGCCTTCTCAGTATCTTCCTCCGTCATTCCCTCTCCATCGTCTGTCACCCGAATTAACCGTAATCCCGCTTCATCCAGTTCGATTTTAATCCAACTACTACCTGCATCAATAGAATTTTCGATAAGCTCTTTGACAACAGAAGAAGGTCTTTCTACGACTTCCCCTGCAGCAATCTTATTCGATAATTCATCCGGTAGCTGTACAATTTTATTCATCGTCTCCTCCTTTCTACTCTAGGTTTTCTTTTAATTGATAAAGTAAATTCATGGCATCCATCGGTGTCATCTTCATTAAATTGGCTTCTTTCAATCGGTCAATGACTTCAACATTTGCTGTAACTGGGAGTGTTCCTTGATCTTCTTCGAAAAGTGTCAGCTGTTCTTGCGGTTCTTCTTCTCTTAAAACACTTGTCGCCTCAAATGATTCAAGTAATTGATAAGCCCGTTGAATAATATCTTCCGGCAAGTCGGCTAGCTTGGCAACGTGAATCCCGTAACTCTTGTCTGCCTTACCTTCCTTAATATGGTGAAGAAAGACCACTTCTCCATCTTCTTCATCCACTTCAACATGAACATTCCGTAATCTTGATAAACTCTTATCCAAGCTTGTCAGCTCATGATAGTGCGTAGAGAATAGTGTTTTAGCACCAACTTGTTGATGAATATATTCAACAATCGATTGGGCGAGCGCCATCCCATCGTACGTACTCGTTCCACGACCGATTTCATCCAATAAAATAAAGCTTCTTTCCGTAGCATGACGAACGGCATGTTCAGCTTCCATCATCTCGACCATAAACGTACTTTGTCCGGAAACTAGATCATCAGCAGCGCCGATTCGCGTGAAGATTTGATCGAATACAGGCATTTCCGCTTCAGTCGCAGGAACAAAACAGCCGACTTGGTTCATAATAATCATTAAAGCAACTTGGCGCATATACGTACTTTTTCCGGCCATGTTCGGACCTGTAATTAAAAGTATGTCCGTCGATTCATCCATTTGAATGTCATTTGGTACAAACATTTCTTTCATGACTTGTTCGACGACTGGGTGGCGTCCTTCGCGAATACGAAGTTGCTGCTCATCATTCAACACAGGTTTTGTATAGTTATTTTCTTCACTCACCATCGCAAAACTTAATAGGCAATCAATTTTACTAATTTGTTCTGCCAGCGTTTGAAGTGCGGGAATATAAGATTTGATTTGATCACGAAGTTCGAGAAAAAGCTCATATTCTAACGTTGTGCTTTTTTCTTGCGCTTCCAAGATCATTCGCTCTTTTTCTTTCAATTCAGGCGTCACAAATCGTTCAGCGTTCGCCAACGTTTGCTTGCGTTCGTAACGACCTTCAGCAAGATGTGCCAGATTTGCTCTTGTCACTTCAATATAGTAACCGAATACTTTATTGAATCCGACTTTTAATGATTTAATTCCTGTTTCTTCTCGTTCTTTTGCTTCAAGCTCAGCAATCCAACTCTTACCGTTTCGATTTACTTCACGATATTCATCTAACTGCTTATGGTAACCATCTTTAATAAGGTTTCCTTCTGTAATTAGTACAGGTGGATTTTCTGCTAGTGCAGCGTCTAAAATCTCGAAAATTTCTTGGTAAGACTCTACTTCAGACAGTAATGATGATACAGAAGGATGATCAAACAAATTCAACAATTGTTTAATTTGCGGTAATGCACCGAGTGAACGTTTCAACTGTAACAAATCACGTGCATTTACATTACCGTATGAAATTCTTCCGGCCAAGCGTTCGAGATCATAGACATTTTTTAATGATTCCCGAAGTTCGTCCCGTTCCATAAAGTGCTCCATCATCGTGTGCACTTGTTGATGACGCTCAGCAATTTGGCCTTTTGAAAGCAATGGGCGATCAATCCACTTTTTTAATAACCTAGACCCCATCGCCGTTATCGTTTTATCCAAAACAGAAAGCAATGTTCCTTTTTTACTTTGGTCTCGTAACGATTCAATCAGTTCTAAGTTTCGCTTAGAATATAAGTCAAGCTTCATATAATCATTTAACTCTATGAATTGAACTGCTTGCAAATGAGCTAGAAACCGTTTTTGCGAACGGAAAATATATTGAAATAAATACCCGAACCCATGAACCAAGCGAGTATCTTCAAGTCCCGTCACTAATTTCTGAAATTCTTTTGGTATTTGATTGTCATGCTCAGACGATAACGTCACATCTAAATAATGCGTCAATGTTTCTTTTAAATCCTCTGGAAAATCTGTCGGTAAAACGACTTCTTTTACTGGACGATTATACAGTTCTCCAATGACATCCTTAATATTGCCATTTACCTTACTGACAAAGGACTCACCAGTGGAAAGATCAACATAAGAAACAATGAAGTCATCTTCGAAAAGATACAGCGAGGCCAAGTAATTATTCTCGTTTTCCTTCAACATATTTCCTTCCATAATGGTACCAGGAGTGATGACTTGAATGACTTCTCGTTTCACCACACCTTTCGCCATTTTAGGATCTTCCACTTGCTCACAAATGGCTACTTTATAACCTCGGTCGACTAACGTTTTTATGTAATTTTCAGCAGAATGATAAGGAACACCGCACATTGGAATCTTTTCTTCTTGTCCTCCAACCCGTTGAGTAAGTGTAATTTCCAATTCCTTCGCTGCTTTTAATGCGTCATCAAAAAATAGTTCGTAAAAATCTCCTAGACGAAAAAATAGAAATTCATCTTTATATTCGGATTTAATATTCAGATATTGTTGCATCATCGGTGTATATGTTGTCATTCTTACGTCCCCCAATTGCTTAACTGTCTCTTATTATAGCATAGTGGAATTCGAATCTTCAGCAACTGAATCAATGAAAAAAATAACAGACTGACCATTATGATCAGTCTGCTTGTGATAGAATCGGCCATTAATCGTTCACTTCAATATCCGCTAATTCGGACTCTAAGTCATCAAAGTCTACTTCATTTTCATCAAAGCCTTCTGGTTCGATTTTTGCCCAGACCTTCGTTTCACCGATGAGATCAACGACAAACTCTCTTTCCAAATCTACTTTGATTTGATTTCCTTTTTCAGCAATCTCACATTCTAACGTATTTGGCTGCTTTGTTGCTCTTGCAATAACGTCGAAATCATCACTGATTGTATTACGATCTTTCATTGCAATTGGTACTTTATCAACGTATTGTTTTCGCTCAGTAATGACACCCGTTTTCGTATTATTGCTGTAAGAGTACCATACGTTAATATCATATGAACCACTCACTTCTACAATATGTCCCCGTTTACGTGCTTCGTATTGATGGTTAATGATCCAGCAACCAAGGATACTGTTCGGTCTATAATTGGGTGAACACATATGAGAGGTTTCACTGAATTTTTTTCCTTTGCCGCAAACAGCCTTCGTGATAATTTCACGATATTCACGATCACTCATTAACATTCCTCCTCCTTTAATCAAGCCACTTTATCTTATGCTGCCTGGGTGTTTGTTGTGATTCTTGTTAAGGTTTAGGCTATTGTTCTTTTATAATTATGACAATGCCTAAGAAAAGGTGATTTAAAGGAAGAGAAATTTATATGAACGACGAATCCAATTAAAAGAACAGCTTAAATGCAATGATGGTGAACCGTTAGTCGATAATCGAAAAGTTTCGAAGTTTCCAGGGTTTGCTCTTCGATTGGCTACCTTGCTCAGACAGTTGTCCGCTGATCGTAATTGATTCTCCACGTTCATATTTTTTATGTTCAATCTCAAATGGGCGAGCAATCGAATGAGCTTCAAACATGAAAGGCAACAAATCATTTTGAATTGACTGCATGCCCTCCCAATCTTCCACGTCATCATCTCCACTGTAAATCATAAACTCGGTATCCCCTGAGGTAAATAAATCTGAGCCACTTTGTACAACCACACCTCGCCATTCGACTGACTCATTGTACAGAAAGCGGTCGAACGTATCCTGGTGAATGTCCTCATCTAAAGAATAAAAATGCTCAGTAAACGTATCAAAACGATTCAGCTTTTGATTTCTGAATGATTCAACAAAAACTTGTTGCTCTGCAGACATGTAATAACCTTTATGTAAACCCTCAACAGCCTCCCGGGCCTCCAAAACCTTTTGGACACCATCGATTTCAGAGCTAAATCCAGATACAAACACACCGATATTTTCTTTTGTCACCGCAAATGGAATCTCTTCAAACTGCTCAGTATATTTAGGTTCTTTAAATTCAAAAATGGTTATATCACCAATACGGACAGCTTCTGTGATTCCTTGATAATTATCCGTATAGTTAGTCGTCACATCTTCGTCTTCTCCGTCCAATAAATTCGAGTCATTTAACCACTGATACACATTTTCCAATTGATATACTTGGGTGTCTTTTTCAGTTGAAGGATCAATATCAGAAGTACAGGCACCCATCAAGAGAACAACTAACAAACTAATGATGACGATTCGATAATTCATACGTACATCCTTTCTCGGTAAGAGAATTTGGCGAGTGTTCATCTTCCAATTACTTCAGAATTTTAATTAAGAAAAAAGTAGTTCAAATTAGAAGCACTCGTTAAAGTTGCTTCTAACTGAACTACTCGAATAAGAAACTAGCTAATGCTAAAATTAATTACGATTAGCTTCACATGCATGCACATCTTCATCAGACTCGCCAACAATTTCATTCGTCACTTCATCTGCAATTGTTTTTGTCACACGTTGCAAAATGTCATTGACGACAACTTGAGAGTCTTTAAATTCTTGAACGATCGGGATTTCATCCAATTCTTTTTGATAGCGATCCAATTCAGCTTCAACTTGCTCAAGTGCACCATGTTTATCATAGTGTTGCAAATTAACGGCTTGTTTTTGTAATGCTTTGATTTTCGCAATATGAGCTTGGACCTTTTTATTTTCGTTTATTTTAATTTCTAATTGTCTGAAGCGATCGATCTCTTCGATTTTTGAAAGCTTTTTCGCTAACTCTTGTGCTTCTTCAATTACTTGTTTTCTTGTATATTCTGCCATTTAAATCACCTCTACTTGTTCACTCGCTGCTTTTTCTACCATTGTACCATCAAGTGACCAAGTTTTCGTATTTGTTATTTTAACTTCAACGATTTCTCCAATAGCCGATTTTGGTCCCTCGAAATTGACGAGTTTCCCTCTTTCTGTATAACCCGCTAAGACTTCATCGTTCTTTTTACTCGTGCCTTCTACAAGTACTTTTACTGTTTTATCTTGATATTTCTCCATCGCTTTAAGTGAATATTCATTAACGATTGCATTCAAACGTTGTAGACGTTCTTTTTTCTCATCCATAGAAATTTTATCATCGATTCTGGCAGAAGGTGTTCCTTCACGTGGTGAATAAATAAACGTGTATGCACCTTCAAATCCGACCTCATGGTAGAGAGAAAGCGTTTCTTCAAATTGTTCATTCGTCTCATTCGGAAAACCAACGATAATATCGGTTGTCAATGCTGCATTCGGAATTGTTTCTTTAATTTTTCGCACCAATTCCAAATAGTTTTCACGGGTATAACGACGTGCCATGACACGTAAAATGTCTGAGCTTCCTGATTGAACAGGTAGGTGGATATAAGGCATTAAATTGCCGCCTTTAGCCAACACTTCAATTAATCGATCATCAAAATCACGTGGATGGGAAGTGGTAAACTTCACGCGTGGAATATCGATTTTACGAATTTCATCCATCAGGTCGCCTAGACCGTAATCGATATCCAAATCTTTGCCATAAGCGTTAACGTTTTGGCCCAGCAATGTAACTTCCTTGTACCCTTGTGCGGCTAAATGGCGAATTTCTTGAATAATATCTTCTGGACGTCGGCTCCGCTCTTTACCACGCGTATAAGGCACAATGCAATACGTACAAAACTTATCACAACCATACATGATATTTACCCAAGCTTTGATTTTTCCGTGACGTCGTTTTGGCATGTTTTCAATAATGTCGCCTTCTTTAGACCACACTTCGACAACCATTTCCTTACTCATATAAGCATTTTGAACAAGTTGTGGTAGACGATGAATATTATGCGTACCGAAAATCAAGTCCACGTATTGGTATTTTTTAAGAATCTTGTTAACGACAGACTCCTCTTGTGACATACATCCGCATACACCAATAATTAAATCCGGGTTTTCCATTTTCAATGGTTTGAGGTGACCGATTTCACCAAAAACCTTATTTTCAGCATTTTCCCGGATTGCACAAGTATTCAGCAAGATGATATCCGCTTCTTTTGTTTCTGTCGTTGCCTCAAATCCCATTTCTGTCAAAATTCCTGACATGACTTCTGTGTCATGTTCATTCATTTGACAGCCATATGTACGGATCAGAAATTTACGCCCTTCACCGATACTTGCTAATTCTTCTGGAATTTCAAAATCATCATGGTATTGGACTTCTTTCTTCAGCCGTTTTTTGGCTTTTTTCATATTTGGTGGTTCATAGGTCGCTTCAAAATATTTCATAAAATCATCTGAAGTTTTTTCTTTTATACGCGACAAGTTATCCTGCTCATTCTTTTCGGCAGGATCGACTGGATTCACTTGATTCAGCTCTTTTCGCTGTTTTTCATTCATAATGAATCTCCTTTCAATAAAAAATCTATCTCAACGAACTTATATGGTCATTCGTACATGTTAACAGTATATCGACTTTATCTTATTTTAACAACACAATCATGACAGTTACAAAGGAAATGTGAGAAAATCGACACATTTATCATCTCATAATTAAAACTGGCATTGAAATATAGTTTCAATGCCAGTCAGTGATTCAAATAATTTCGTACTATCTTTTAATTATCTAGGTTCTACAATTAACTTGATTGCTGTTCGTTCTTCTTGGTCAATCATGATGTCTGTAAAGGCTGGTATACAAATTAAGTCAACGCCACTAGGAGCGACAAATCCTCTTGCAATGGCTACTGCTTTCACAGCTTGATTCAATGCTCCGGCACCAATTGCTTGAATTTCTGCTGAACCTCGTTCACGAAGCACGTTTGCTAAAGCACCTGCTACAGAGTTTGGATTCGATTTTGCTGAAACTTTGAGTATTTCCATTACTAGTTCCTCCTTCATCAGCTAAATTGATTTCATCACTAATCTATTCATCATGACTGGAACCTATTACATTAATTATGAATCACTTGTCCGAAAAATTCAAATATTCAACTAAATTTAATATGGTCATCATTAATCAGTATTCGCTTTATACGCTTAGCTATACCCGTTGATTCTTCAACTGAAACGATGACTCCACTGAGAACAGTTCGATTGGTTTCCGGTACTTCAAAGCGGACAGGTAAGGATGTTCTGAATCTTCTAATAACAGATTCGATTTCTGTCCCTATCACACTGTCATAAGGACCCGTCATACCGACATCGGTAATGAAAGCAGTACCCTTAGGCAATATTCGTTCATCTGATGTTTGGACATGGGTATGTGTGCCAACCACACAACTCACACGACCATCTAGATACCAACCAAAAGCCTGTTTTTCACTCGTCGCTTCCGCATGAAAATCGACGAATATAATTGAAGTTCGTTTTTTAGCCTTCTCAATTAGCGTATCAATCACTTGAAATGGGTCGTCCAATGGAGGTAAAAAAGTTCGTCCTTGGATATTAATGACTGCAACTACCTTGTCATGAATGTTCATAAATCGCATACCAATTCCAGGTGTTCCTGTTGGGTAATTTGCAGGTCGAACAATCCGATCGGCATCATCAATAAAATCGAATATCTCTTTTTTATCGAACGTATGGTTACCCATCGTGATCATATCTGCGCCCCACTCAAGGAAGTTATGGTAGATGGGTTTCGTAAGACCCTTACCGTGAGCCGCGTTTTCTCCATTCACAATAGTTAAATCTGCTTTGTATTCTTTCTTTAAATTAGGTAAATGTTCTTTTAATGCTGTTCGTCCTGGTTTGCCAACAACATCACCGATAAACAAAATGTTCATTTTCAATTTCCTTTCTACCGTTCAATACATTTATCGTTGCATAATCTGATTAGTGAGTCAAAAGATTGATAGGTGTGATTTATGTACTACACCTAGACGTTTTTCAATGTAATCATCATTAAGGTTAAAAAATGCCAAAAGCGCTGAACTTTCGTCAGTCTTTTGGCATTTTGCTTATTTTGCGTATTCAACAACGCGTGTTTCACGGATGACTGTTACTTTGATGTGACCTGGATACTCCAGACCTTCTTCGATCTGTTTACGAATCTCTCTTGCTAATTGAATAGCTGTTGCATCATCGATATCATCTGGGCGGACCATAATTCGAACTTCACGTCCAGCCTGAATGGCAAATGATTTTTCGACACCTTCATAAGAATCGGCAATCGATTCTAATTTTTCAAGTCGTTTAATATAGTTTTCCAACGACTCACTTCTTGCTCCTGGGCGAGCAGCTGATAGAGCATCAGCAGCAGCCACTAATACGGAAATGATGCTTGTCGGTTCCTCATCACCATGGTGAGATGCAATCGCATTGATGACAACAGGGTGTTCTTTATACTTCTGAGCGATTTCCTTACCAATTTCAACGTGACTGCCTTCTACTTCATGATCCACGGCTTTTCCGATATCATGCAATAAACCAGCTCGTCTGGCAAGTTGCTCGTCTTCACCAAGCTCTGCGGCTAGAAGTCCTGATAAATAGGCGACTTCCAATGAGTGCTTCAAGACGTTCTGACCATAACTTGTACGGTAGTTTAATCGGCCGATGATCTTGATGAGATCAGGGTGTATTCCATGTGCACCAATTTCGAACGTAGCCTCTTCACCAACCTCACGGATATAGTCATCGACTTCGCGACGGGATTTCTCCACCATCTCTTCAATCCGAGCTGGGTGAATTCTTCCGTCTTGAACGAGATTTTCAAGTGCTATCCGTGCAATTTCTCTGCGTACTGGATCGAAGCCAGATAAAATTACCGCTTCTGGTGTATCATCAATAATTAGGTCAATACCAGTCAATGTTTCCAAAGTACGGATATTTCGTCCTTCCCTACCAATGATTCGTCCTTTCATTTCATCGTTAGGCAAGTTGACGACAGACACAGTCGTTTCCGATACATGCTCTGCTGCACAGCGCTGGATTGCTAAGGAGAGCAGCTCTTTTGCTTTCTTATCCGCTTGCTCCTTGGCTTTCGTTTCTTCACGTTTAATCAATAATGCCGTTTCATGTGCCATTTCTTTTTCTACTCGGTCAAGAATGATTTGACGTGCTTCCTCTTCCGTAAAGCCTGAAATACGTTCCAGTTCTTTCTGCTGTTCAGCAACCATTTCTTCCACTTTGCTTTCCGCTTTATTAAGTTGTTGTTGTTTTTCTGTCAAGGATTCTTCTTTCTCTTCTAACATCAGCTCACGTTTATCCAACGTTTCACTTTTACGATCAAGGGTTTCTTCCTTGAGCATCAGACGATTCTCTTGTTTCTGGATTTCTGAACGTCTTTCGCGCAACTCTTGTTCTTGCTCTTGACGCAATTGGTGATTTTCGTCCTTCGCTTCTAACAGCGCTTCACGTTTCGCTGATTCTGCGTTCCGCTCACCTTCTTCGACAATTTGCTTAGCAAGCTCTTCAGCACTAGAAATTTTCGCTTCTGCAATCTTCTTACGAATAAGATACCCAACAACAGTACCGACAACTAAAGCAAGCAAAATGGAGATGATAATGATCGGTAAACTATCCATACGTTCACCTCCTCTTGCTATTCATTTTTTTCAATTGATCCAATTGTTTTGTTTCAGTCGGTAATGTACAATCTTGTCATCATTTTTTGACTTAAAAAATGAAAATTATACACTTTCATTTTAAGCCTGTCCATAAATCATGTCAAGGAAACCTCCGAAATCGTACAACAATTTCGACAAAAGATTTTATGTTTATTAAAGTTCAAAAAAATCAATCGTTTGAAATTGAGTTCAATCCTTCAATTTTATCGGTATGGTTTTCATTAAAAAAGACAAAAAAGTAGTTCAATTGAAGGGCAAATTGAGGTTTGCACACTAAAACTGAACTACTTTATATTAAAGAACAGCTTCTTTTCGTTTATTCTTACACTAAATTAGGAGAACTAGTTTAGATCGAGCTCTTCCTGATCTTCTGCTTGTTCCTCATCAGGTTCTTTGCCAGATATATTGTAGGCATCTCGTAATTCATCATACACGCTTTCATAGATATCTGGATTATCCAAGAAGAATTGTTTTGCATTTTCTCTACCTTGTCCAAGTTTTTCGCCTTGGTAAGAATACCATGACCCGCTTTTCTCAACGATATCTTGATCCGTTCCTAAATCAAGGACTTCTCCTTCTTTAGAGATTCCTTTTCCATACATAATATCCACTTCAGCTTGACGGAATGGTGGGGCTACCTTATTCTTAACGACTTTAAGGCGCGTTTTGTTCCCGACCATTTCATTTCCTTGTTTCAACGTTTCAGCACGTCGAACTTCTAATCGAACAGAAGAATAGAATTTTAATGCCCGTCCACCAGGTGTTGTTTCAGGATTTCCGAACATTACGCCTACTTTTTCACGGATTTGGTTAATAAATATCGCTGTCGTTTTCGACTTATTAATTGCACCAGAAAGCTTTCTTAATGCTTGGGACATTAAACGAGCTTGAAGACCGACGTGCGCATCGCCCATCTCTCCCTCAATTTCAGCTTTCGGTACTAAAGCAGCAACAGAGTCAATGACAACAATATCGATTGCTCCACTACGGACTAATGCCTCAGCAATCTCAAGTGCTTGTTCACCCGTATCTGGTTGTGATAATAGTAATTCATCAATATCTACACCTAGGTTCTTCGCATAGACTGGATCAAGCGCGTGCTCTGCATCGATAAATGCTGCTTGTCCTCCCTGCTTTTGTGCTTCAGCAATCGCATGCAAAGCAACCGTTGTTTTACCAGAAGATTCTGGACCATAGATTTCAACAATTCTTCCGCGTGGATAGCCGCCAACACCGAGTGCAATATCTAAACTTAGTGAACCAGAAGATACCGTTGAAACTCTCTGTCCTTCACTTTCGCCTAATTTCATGATGGAACCTTTACCAAATTGCTTCTCTATTTGCTTTAAAGCCATATCAAGTGCTTGTTTACGCTCACTCATTAATTTTCCCCCTTCATTTAACTAACTCTATCATACTATGATTTTAGCATTTTGCCAACAAAAAAGCGAATATCTGTTCTGCCGTTTTCTCCTAGAGAAAATATGGTTATCTGTAGGAGAAAACGGCGTTTTCTAGTTGGGGTAATTGATTTTTATATAGTTTAGAAAAAATTTTAAACCTTGCTTCGTCGCTTGTTGTCGAATTTCATTTCGCTTACCGGTCAAGTTTAATTTTTCACAAAGAGTCGGCCCTTCTTTACTGGAAACAGCTATGAAAACAGTTCCGTTTGAATGACCATCGACAGGTTCATTTCCAGCAACACCTGTAAAGCTAATGGACAAGTCTGAACCCATTAACACTCTTGATCTCTCTGCCATCGAACGAGCACATTCCTCACTGACAGCTCCAAAACGTTCTAAAATTTCTTTTGGAATGTTAACAACATGCTGCTTGACTTCATTCGTATAAGATACGACCGCACCTCGAAAAACGTCTGATGCACCCGATTCAGAAACGATTTGAGATGCAAAAAGTCCACCTGTTATACTTTCGCAAGCTGAGAATGTCAGCTGTTTGTCGCGTAATTTTTCAATGAGCTGTCTTTCCAACGTGTTCGGTCGATCGCCGACGTAGTAATTTGAAACACGAGATAAGACTTGTTCCTGTAAACGATCCAATAACTGATCTGCTTCTTCTTTTGAAACACTTTTTGCTGTTAACCGAATCGTAACATGGCCATCTCCAGCAAGAGGCGCAATCGTTGGATTTGATTGCTCACGAATAAGGTCGATTAATTCGTATTCAATAGCCGATTCGCCAATCCCTTGGAAATTCAACTCACGACTATACAGTTGATATTGCAAGAAATCACGTGCATACAAGTCAGGAATTAGACGGTGATTGACAAGCCATTTCATTTCCGTAGGTACCCCGGGTAGGAAATACCATACGGTTTCTTCGTGTCGGTAACATAAGCCCGGAGCCATGCCAACTTCATTTTGAAAAACAGTAGCACCCGAAAATGAAAGGGCTTGTTTTCGATTGTTTTCCGTCATTTTCATTTCACGTTTCTGATAGAAATCCTCTATCTTTTTCATCGTATCTAAGTCGGTTTCCAGCGAACAACCGAATAGGTCACAAGCTGCATCACGTGTTAAATCATCATCTGTCGGTCCGAGGCCTCCAGTGACGATTACAAGATCTGATCGGCTTTGAGCGAGTTTGAAGGCTTCATATAACCGTTTTCGATTATCACCAATTGTTTGACGATGGTAAACGTTTAAACCAAGTGTCGCCATCTTTTCCGACAACCAAGTTGCATTCGTGTCATCAATCTGGCCAAGTAGCAATTCTGTGCCAACGGATATAATTTCACATGTTTTTTCGTGACTCATTTAGAATCCCTCATTACATGCCAGTTTTTCATGAAATACTCCACCCCGGAGAGAACGGTAACGAAAGCGGCCAAATATAGAAGTATGGTTCCGATGGGAAAATCCAAATAAGAGAAAGGAAAATGATGAAGCAATAAAAAGGCTGTTGCACTAATTTGCAATACCGTTTTCAACTTTCCCATATTACTTGCAGCAAGCACAATTCCTTCACCGGCTGCCACTAAACGAAGACCGGTTACTGCAAATTCACGGCTGATAATCAAGATGACCAACCATGCCTCAGCCATTCCTAACTCGACTAAACAAATCAAAGCCGCCGAAACTAGTAATTTGTCAGCTAATGGGTCTAAAAATTTCCCTAAGTTTGTAATCAAATTATATTTACGGGCGTAATATCCATCGACCCAATCTGTGACTGAGGCAATGATAAATAAGATCCCAGCCAACATGTGTGATAAAGGAAGGGACATTGCACCTATTGAATATGTACTCCAATCAAATGGCACAACAAGCAAAATAATGAATAATGGAATCATAAAAATTCGTGAAAGCGTAATTTTATTAGGTATATTCATACAATCTTCCTCCAAGTTTGTTTCTTCTATATTTAATTATAAAAAAGGAATCCTTTGCTTTAGGCAAAGGATCGAACGTTAATCACGATAAGCTTACGATGCTGAAGGTTCCCAGAGTATGTGGATTTTTTGATGGACTTCTTCATTTGCATCGATTGGATAATCAAATTCAACACCATTGATGGATAGGTTAACGACAGAAGCTTTACCGATATTCAGCTCGACAAGATTCGACCCAGATGCATCTATTGTTAACGGCGAATCATCAGATGTGTAAACTCGTTCATCTCCATACTTTTCAACTACTTGTCCATCTTCTAACCCGTGAACCCATAAATATGTTTCACCATCAATTTCAAATTCAAGCTCCAAATTTTCCGCTTCAGTCAAACGAACTGTCGTCAATGGCGTTGCTGCATCCTCATCTACTTCTTCGACAGAAAGGCTAGGCTGCTCTGTCTTTTCAGGTTGTTCCTCATTTCCATCTCCTGATTGGTCGGATGACTCATCACCATCTGTCGTGTCTTTGTCGGCAGATTCATCAGTTGATTTTTCTTCCTCCGTGTCAGGGGCTATAATTTCCGAACCTTCTTCACTTCCTGTAGAATCTTCATCCTTCGTTAAGGCGGGATGGATATAATTCACATACGAATACCAAATGCCAAAAATAATTCCAATCACCAGAACAAATACCAATAACTTTGGGAGAAAAGAAAAAAAGGCATTATTACCACTTCTGGAATCTTTTCGTGAAGGTGTAGAAACATATTCATACGACACATCATCCGTCTGAGGCAGTTCATTTTTATGTTCTTCTAACAGCGAAGTGGAATCGATTCCTAGAACTTCAGCATATTCACGTATAAAAGCACGCACATAAAAATTTCCCGGCATTTTACTCCAATCATTTTCTTCGATTGCGGTTAAGTAACGGGTCTGAATTTTCGTTTCACTTTTTACTTCTTCAAGCGAAATACCCTGATTTAACCGTTCTTCTTGTAATCTTTTACCGATTTCCATAGCTATCCACCGTCCACTTTAAAAGTCAAACATTGAAAATTCATCACTTTGATCAGGTTCAAGACTTTTGTAAGTGATCTCTTGATCGGTATCACTTCGCAATTCAATAAAATAATCAAAGTCATCCAATGTGTAATCCGATTGCTGTACAAATATATCCGGGTGTTCAACAACTTTCACCGCAGGTATTTGCATCACTTCACGTAATACTCTCCAGTGATCCTCACCAAATTGCTTTGCTGAAACAACTCCGTCAATAATAAAAACATTATCCGTAGAATATTCATCCTTCATCAATTTAGTACGTACAGTTTGCTTTAACAACGTACTGGAAAGAAACAACCATCTCTTATTGGCAGAAACACTTGCTGCGACAATGGATTCCGTTTTACCGACACGCGGCATACCACGAATTCCAATAAGCACATGGCCACCTTTGTTAAACAGTTCAGCCATGAAGTCAACAAGCACACCTAATTCATCACGAACAAAGCGAAACGTTTTTTTGTCATCCGAATCACTTTTTATGTATCTGCCATGCATGACGGCTAGTTTATCACGAAGTTTCGGCCGTCTAAGTTTACGTACTTCAATCGTTTCCATAATATCCAGAATAATGCGTAAACGCTTGATTTGTCGATCATCTCTACTTAGTAGGAGCATACCACGACGAGCATCTTCAACACCATTAATCATAATAATGTTAATGGAAAGCATTCCCATCAAGGATGCGATATCACCGAGTAATCCAGGTCGATTATGCAAAATTTCATATTCAAAATACCAATCTTTTCGATCGTCCGTCATCTCTAAACACCCTTTTTCCCAAGGTAATCAAGAAGTACACTATCTATTATCATAAATTATTTTAGCAACTAGATAAAGCATATTAATAATATTCCCTCTTTATTTTTAAAAAAACTTTCAATTTCACTTCTTTCGCCCTAGTACATGTACTTTTTTATCATGGAATTTTCTATGTGGATCAATCTTTTTTAATTAAAGAGTTGTGATATTTTAAGATTGTTTTTAGGTGTGCAGTTTGTGTTTGTTGGAATACGTTCAGCGATTCTCATAATTTGCTATTGAATCATAGTTGTATAGTTCAGTTGAACAGGTCTTCGATATGAAGGCTTCTCCGTAAAGCCTTGTACTGTTTTACTCACTATATAATTGTACGCATGATTGGCTGGTTACCTACCAAATACCCGATCTATTCAACCGAAATTCGAATCTCACTTCCGATCCGGGTGATTAG